>JALAGW010000135.1 GCA_022712235.1 Brevundimonas sp.
ACCAGACGGCGCATGGTACGTGGCGCTCCGCTGCGCCGAGCTCTGCGGCGCCGGGGCACGTCTCTATGCGGGCGCGGGCATTGTCGAAGGCTCCGATCCGGAGGCTGAGGCGGATGAGACATCCGGTAAGTTCCAGGCCGTCCTGCGCGCCCTGGGCGTCGAGGAGGCGAGCGTATGATGCCCCTGAAACAGATCTGGCCGGAAGACATGGCGGCCCTCTATCGCGCCAAGGGTTACTGGCGCGGCGAGACCTTTTCGCAGGTCTTGCGCAGTCGGGCGGAAGCGCAGCCTGACGCCGTCGCCGTGGTCGGCATGGATCGGCGCTGGACCTATGGCGAACTGCTGCAAAAGGCCGAGACGGCCGCCGCCGGTTTCCTGGCGCTGGGGCTGAAGCCCGGCGACCGGGTGGTGGTGCAACTGCCGAACCTGCCGGAGTTCCTCAGCGTGATCTTCGGCCTGTTCCGGGCCAGGCTGATCCCCGTCTATGCGCTGCCCGCGCACCGCTCGACCGAGATCGTCCACTTCGTGACGCGGGCCGAAGCCTCGGCCTATGTCGTGGCCGACCGGCATGAGGGCTTCGACTATCGCGCCCTGGCCCGCGCCGTTCAGGCCGAGGTTCCGGACCTGCGCCATGTGGTCGTGGTGGGCGAGGCGGAAGAGTTCGCCTCCCTCGACGCCTTCCGCGCCGATCCGGCGTCTCTGCCGACCGGCGACGCCGATCCGTCAGATGTGGCCTTCCTGCAGGTTTCGGGCGGCTCGACCGGCCTGTCCAAGCTGATCCCGCGCACCCACGACGACTATCTCTACAGCGTGCGCGAAAGCGCCGACATCTCGGGGCTGGAGCCGGAGAGCGTCTATCTGACCGCCCTGCCGGCGGCGCATAACTTCCCGATGAGCTCGCCGGGTTATCTGGGGGCCCTCTATGTCGGAGCGACGGTGGTGATGGCGCCGTCGCCGTCGCCGGACGTTTGTTTCCCCTTGATCGCGCGCGAGGGGGTGACGATCACCGGCCTGGTGCCGCCTCTGGCCCTGCTGTGGATGCAGGCGGCGACCAGGAAGACCCATGACCTGTCCAGTCTTCAGGTGCTGCTGGTCGGCGGGGCGAAGTTCCTGCCCGAGGCGGCGCGGCGCGTGCGCACTGAACTGGACTGCACCCTGCAACAGGTGTTCGGCATGGCCGAGGGGCTGGTCAACTACACCCGGCTGGACGACCCCGAGAGCCTGATCGTCGAGACGCAAGGGCGGCCGATCAGCCCCGACGACGAGATCCTGATCGTCGACGACGCGGGCGCGCCGGTGGCCGAGGGCGAGCCGGGTAATCTGCTGACGCGCGGCCCCTATACGATCCGCGCCTATCACAACGAAGAAGCGGCCAATGCGCGGTCCTTCACCGAGGACGGCTTCTATCGCACCGGCGACGTGGTGCGCCGCACGCCCGAGGGCTACCTCGTCGTCATGGGTCGGGCCACCGACCACATCAATCGCGCGGGTGAGAAGATCTCGGCCGAAGAGGTCGAGGATCACCTGCTGGCCCATCCGGCCGTGTTTGACGCCGCCGTGGTGTCGGTGCCCGACGACTATCTGGGCGAGCGCATCTGCGCCTTCGTCATTCCTGACGGCGCCGCGCCGCGCGGCGTCGAGTTGAAGGCCTGGATGCGCAAGCGCGACATCGCCGACTTCAAGGTGCCGGACCAGATCGTCTTCGTCGAAGATTTCGCCGTGACCGCCGTGGGTAAGATCAGCCGTCGCGAGCTGCGTGCGGCGCTGCGCCAGCGCATTCTGGAAGAAGAGGGCAAGGCGTGAGCGTCTCTAAAGGTCTGCCGACCGTCCCGGCCTACGCCCTGCCGACCGAGGCGGAGATTCCCGCCTCGCGCGCTCAGTGGACGTTGCAGCGTGATCGCGCCGCCCTGCTGGTTCACGACATGCAACGCTATTTCATGCGCCCCTATGCGCCGGGCGCCGAGCCTCTGCCGGGTCTGATCGCCAACATCGCCCGCCTGATCGCAGTGGCGCGGGCGGCGGGCGTGCCTGTCTTCTACACCGCCCAGCACGGCGATCAGGACCGCCGCGACCGGGGCCTGCAGGCGGACCTGTGGGGACCGGGGATGAGCCGTATGCCCGAGCATGAAGACATCCTGCCCGAACTGGCGCCTGAGCCGGGCGACTTCCTTCTGGTCAAGCACCGCTACAGCGCTTTCCAGCGCAGCAACCTCGAGACGCTGATGCGCGTGCGGGGGCGGGACCAGCTGATCGTCTGCGGCGTCTACGCCCACATCGGCTGCCAGCTGACGGCGGCCGAGGCGTTTCAGCGCGACATCGAACCCTTCTTCGTCGCCGATGCGCTTGGCGACTTCTCGCGCGACAAGCACATGGGCGCGGTGGCCTGGGCCGCCGACACCTGCGCCGTGGCCCTTGCGACGGCGCGCGTTCTGGAACGACTGACATGACCAAGCTGACCCTGCAGGATCTGACGCTGGAGCGCATGCGCGCAGACATCGCCGCCGTGCTGCACGAAACGCCGGACTCCATCCTGGACGACGACAATCTGATGGACCTGGGCGTGGATTCCTTGCGCGTGCTCAACCTCAGCCTACAATGGAGCGAGACCGTGCCGCTGGAGTTCAGCGAACTGGCCGAGTATGTCACCCTGGCCGAATGGTGGAACATTATCCGCCAGAAGCGCGCCGCGCTCGGCATCGAGTCCTGAGGCATGGATGACGGACGCGTCGCATCCGGCTTTCAGGCGTCGGCGATTGAAGCGCCGCTGACCGAAGCCCAATCCGGCCTCTGGTTCGCCCAGAGGCTGGACCCGGCCAATCCGATCTTCAACACGGCCCACTATCTCGATATCCGGGGCGATCTGGACGTCGAGGCCTTCCGCGCCGCCGTCGACCAGACCGCCGCTGAGGCCGAAGCCCTGTCGCTGCGTTTCGTCGAGAGAGGCGGCGAGGTCGTCCAGACCCTCGACCCGGCCCATCGCCCGCTGCTTCAGATCGTCGACGTCTCCGCCGCCGCCGATCCGGTCGCCGAGGCCATGGCCGCCATGCGCCGCGATCATGAGACGCCGCTGGACCCGACGCGCGACCCGCTGGCCGCCAACATCCTGTTCCGCATGGGGCCGCAACGCTTCCTGTGGAGCCTGCGCGTCCACCACTTGGCTGTCGACGGCTTCGGCATGGCCCTGCTGACCAACCGCACAGCCGAGCTTTACAACGCTGCGCACGGCGGCGCGGCGCCCGGCCCGGTCTTCAACCCCATCGCCAAGGTGTGGGATGAAGACGCCGCCTATCGCGCCTCGGACAAGCGCACGGCCGCCGCCGCATACTGGCGCGAGATCATGGGCGACGCGCCCGAGGTCGCCTCTCTGGCGCTGGGCAAGGCGACGACCGCCCACCGCTTCCACCGCATCGAACGCGCCCTGCCGCACGAGGTCACGACCCGCCTGCGCGCCCGCGCCGATGCCGGGCGCCTGTCATGGCCCGACGTGCTGACCGCCATCGGCGCCGCCTATGTCCGTCGCTTCTCGGGCGCCGAAGAGGCCGTGATCGGCGTGCCGTGGATGGGCCGCATGGGCAACGCCTCGGCGCGCACGCCCGCCATGATCATGAACGTCCCGCCGCTGCGCCTGACGCTGGACGAGGACGCGCCGCTGGACGAGCAACTGATCCTCGCCTCCAAGGCCCTGATCAAGACCCGCCGCCACGGCCGTTACCGCAGCGAGCAGCTGCGGCGCGATCTGGGCCTGATCGGCGGGGCGCGGCGCCTGTATGGGCCGCTGGTCAACGTCCTGCCGTTCGACCTGCCGCCGCGCTTTGCCGGGCTGGACACGACGCTGAAGGTGCTCGGCACCGGCCCTGTCGACGACATCAGCTTCACCTTCCGTGGCGACGCCGCCCCGGCCCTGACGCTGGAGGTCGACGCCAATCCCGACCTCTATACTCTGGACGAAGCCGCCGCCCACGCAGAGCGCCTGGCCGCCTTCCTGACGAATGCGCTGGACGCCGAGACCTTGGGCGAGGTTCCCATCGCCACGCCCAGCGAGGCCGCGCGCGAACTGGAAGCCTTCAACGACACCGCCCACCCGGTTCCCGACACGACGCTGACCGCCCTGCTGGAGGCGGCGATGAAGGCGACGCCGGACGCCCCGGCGCTGACCTTCGGCGAGCAGACCCTGACCTACGCCGAGCTGGACCGTCGCACGGTGGCGCTGGCCTCGGCGCTGGCGGTGCGCGGCGTGGGGCGCGAGAGCCTCGTCGCCGTCGCTCTGCCGCGTTCGCTGGAGCTGGTGATCGCGCTGGTCGCCACCTTACGCGCAGGCGGGGCCTATCTGCCGCTGGATCTGGAGCATCCGGCCGAGCGCATCACCGCCATCGTCCGCGCCGCTGGGCCGAGCGTCGTTCTGGCCCATGAAGACATCGGCGGCGCGTTCGGCGAGGCCCTGCTGGCGCCCGCCGACTGGCCGCTGGACGGGACTGCGCCTGCCGTCGCGCAAGGGGGCGAGGACGCCGCCTATGTCATCTACACCTCGGGGTCGACCGGCGATCCCAAGGGGGTGCTGGTCGAGCATCGCGCCATCGTCAACCGCCTGCTGTGGATGCAGGCCGAGTACGGCATCGGCGCCCAGACGCGCATCCTGCAGAAGACGCCCGCCACCTTCGACGTGTCGGTGTGGGAGTTCTTCCTCGCCCTGATCTCGGGCGGAGCACTGGTCGTGGCCCCGCCCGGCGCGCACCGCGATCCGGCGGCCATCGCCGGGCTGATCCGCCGCCATGCGATCACCGACCTGCACTTCGTCCCCTCCATGCTGTCGGCCTTTCTGGCCGATCCGGCGGCCAAGGGGATCGCGGTCGCCCACGTCTTCTGCAGCGGCGAGGAACTGCCCGCCGAACTGCGCGACCGTTTCCACCAGACGGTGAGCGCCGAACTGCACAACCTCTACGGTCCGACCGAGGCGGCGGTGGACGTCAGCTATTGGGCCGCCGGGCCGGACGATACGTCTCGGCCCATGCCGATCGGCTGGCCGGTGTGGAACACGCGGCTGGTCATTCTGGACGAGCGCCTGCGCCCCGTGGCGCCCGGCATGGGCGGCCATCTGCATCTGGGCGGGGTGCAGCTGGCGCGCGGTTATCTGAACCGGCCCGACCTGACCGAGGACCGCTTCATCCCCGATCCGCACCATCCGGGCCAACGCCTGTATCGCACCGGCGACGTGGCGCGCAGGCGGGCGGACGGAGCCGTGGTCTATCTGGGCCGCAGCGACCATCAGGTGAAGATCCGCGGCCTGCGCATCGAACTGGGCGAGATCGAAGCCGCGGTCATCGCCAGCGGTCTGGCCCGCGAGACGGTGGTGCTGGCGCGTGAAGACCGCCCCGGCGAGCGCCGTCTGGTCGCCTACCTGGTCCCGGCCGAGGGCTATGACCCCGCCGCCCTGAAGGCCGCGCTGGCCGCGCGCCTGCCTGATTACATGGTCCCGGCCGCCATCGTGGCGCTGGACGCCCTGCCGACGACCTCCAACGGCAAGCTGGACCGCAAGGCGCTGCCCGCCCCGGTGTTCGAGGCGGCTGCGGGCCGAGCGGCCGAGACGCCGACGGAAAAGATCATCGCCGAACTGTTCGCCGAGACGCTGGGCCGGGCCGAACCGGCGGGCGCCGACGACGACTTCTTCACCCTGGGCGGCGACTCCTTGCTGGCGGTGCATCTGATGATGCTGATCCGCGAGCGGCTGGGGCGCGATCCGGGGCTCGGCGCCCTGTTCGACCAGCCGCGCGTGGCCGAACTGGCCGCCCTGATTGACGCCGAGGCGCTGGACTTCGACAACGGGTTGGGCGTGCTGATCCGTCTGGCCGAGGGCGATCCGGCCCTGCCGCCGCTGTTCCTGATCCACCCGGCGGGGGGGCTGTCGTGGGGCTATCGCACCCTGGCGCGCGCCCTGTCGCCGCGTCGCACGGTGTGGGGCGTGCAGTCGCCCGCGCTGGACCCGGCCAACGCCCTGCCGGACGGGATCGACGCGCTGGCCTCGGTCTATGTTGATCACATTCTGGCCTTGGGCGCGCCCGGTCCGGTGCATATCGCCGGTTGGTCCGTCGGCGGCATCATCGCCCAGGCGGCGGCGGTCGAGCTGGAGCGGCGCGGCGTCAAGGTCGGGCTGATGGCCATGCTGGACTCCTATCCGGCCGAGTGCTGGCGCGCTGAGCCGGAGCCGGACCCGGTCGACGCCATGCGCGCCCTGCTGGCCATCGCCGGATACGACCCGACCCAGTATCCCGACTTACGCAGCCGCGCGGCCATCCTCGCCTTCCTGAAGGCGGGCGACAGCGCGCTGGGCGGCCTGCCCGAGGCGGCGCTGGACGGGGTGATCCGCGTGGTGCTGGACACCAACCGTCTGGTGCGTGAACACCACCATCGGCCCTTCGGCGGCCGCACCACCCACGTCCGCGCGGCGCTGGACCACAAGGAGCGCGACCTGACGCCCGGCCTGTGGCGGCCCTATGCGGCTGATCTGGACGTGGTCGAGGTTCCCTTCCTGCACCCGCAACTGACCGGCCCGGCGGCGACGGCCCTGATTGCCCCGGCGCTGGACGCCCGCATGACCGCTTTCAAGGAGACCGCACGATGAGAGACAGCGGACTGTCTGGCCGTCTGGCCCTGGTCACGGGCGCGGGCGGCGGCATCGGCGCCGCCGTGGTGCGCCTGCTGGTCGAGGAGGGGGCGCGCGTGGTCGCCACCGACCTGCCGTCCACCGCCCTGTCGGGTCTGGCCTTCCTGAACGGCGTGCGCGTCGAGCCGCTGGACGTGTCCGACGGCGCGGCGGTCGAGGCCCTGTTCGACCGCATCGAGGCCGAGGACGGCCCGATCGACTTCGTCGCCAGCGTGGCGGGCGTCCTGTCCAGTGTGACGGTGGATCAGACCTCCGACGCCGAATGGCGCCGCGTCTTTGCGGTCAATGTGGACGGGCCTTTCCACCTGGGCCGTGAAGTTTCGCGCCGGATGGGCGAGCGGGGGAAGGGCGCCTTCGTCACCGTCAGCTCCAACGCGGCGGGCGTGCCGCGTCATGCGATGGCGGCCTATGCCGCGTCCAAGGCGGCGGCGACCATGTTCACCCGCTGTCTGGGGCTGGAGCTGGGGCCCAAGGGCGTCCGCTGTAACATCGTCGCCCCCGGCTCGACCCTGACGTCGATGCAGACTGGCATGTGGGCCGACGAGGACGGCGCCGCCCGCGTCATCGCCGGCTCGCCCGAGACGTTCAAGGCGGGCATTCCGCTGCAGAAGCTGGCGACGCCCGAAGACATCGCCGAGGCGGTGGTCTTTTTGCTGTCCGACCGCGCCGCCCACATCACCATGACCGACCTCTATGTCGACGGCGGGGCCACGCTGAGAGGATAGGGCGCGCGTCGAAATGCTTGGTCGGAACCCATGGCGAAGCGCATCCTGGCAATCGAGAGCCCGTCATTGAGGAAACGGCCGCCCAAGCATGGGGCGGCCGTTCTTTGGGCGATCAAGGGGGAGGGCGGCGATCCCGAGACCGCCGCCGTGGTCGCTATTCCTCCGCGCTGACCGCCGGCCCGTAGAAGAGGGCGTTGAACAGCAGGCGGACGGACGACCGGGCCTGGGCGCGGTTGACCACGTCGGGGCCCAGGACGATCACCCGGCCCTCGCCGTGCGGCAGGTCCAGCACGGCGTCCGAGCCTGACAGCTTCTGCGGGCCGATGGCCCAGCCGCTGGCGACCGCTACCTGTTGCGGATAGCGGACGATGGAGCCCGTCTCGCCGCTGTGACGGAAGCCGGAGTTGCGGTTGAAGAAGACGTTCATCCGGGCCGGGGCGCCGAAGGCCAGGGGCTGGCGATTGTCGACCTCGGTGTTCAGGACGGCGCCGGGGATGAAGAAGTCGGTCGAGGCCGGGGCCTTGCCGTCCGCGCCCAGCAGCACGTCCTGAACCGGCGCACCCATGGCCGTCGCCAGGCGGTGCGACGAGCCGATGGTGACGACGCTGCCGCCGCCGCGCACGAAGGCGTCAAGCTGGGGCACGGTCTTTTCAGCCGTGATGTGGCCCAGCCAGCCGCGATACTCGGCCGGGATGGTTTCCGGCGCCGGCTGGTCGCGCTGGGCGGCCGCCGACAGGTCCGCCGGGATCATGTCCGAGGCGAAGACCAGGACGTCGAAGTCCTTGGCCAGGTCGCCCGCGTCCAGACGCTGCGGATAGACGACCTCGAACGGATATTCGAACTGCTCCAGCATCCAGCGCGTCCAGCCCGAGGCCATTGACCCGCCGTAACGGTCGACCAGGCCGACGCGCACCGGCTTCAGCGCGATCTTGTCGCCGCCGGGGACGCGGGCGGCGGCGTGGGCGTTCAGGCCCAGATCGCGCATGGCGGCCTCGACGATGGAACGCGCCGCGTCGCTGGCCGGGATCCACAGGGCGCCGGGGGCAAGAGTGGCGCGGCCCGCGCGCGTCTCGCCTTCCTGCCAGAAGACGGGCACGCCCGCCTTCAGCAGGCGGTTTGACAGGATGTAGCCGTTGATCGGCGCGTGATCGATCAGCCAGCCGGCGCGGCCCGAACCTTCGATCCTGCCGGGCGGCGGGGCCATGACGTCGGCGACGCGTTCGGTCGGGGCCTCGAAGCCGTCCAGGACGCGGTCGAACTGCACCCCCATCTGCAACGCCAGGGTGTAGCCAGTGGCGTCATAGGGCAGCTTGGGCGGGCCGCCCGGATATTGCAGGTCGTGCGGGTGGTCCTGCGGCTCGAACATGTCCAGCACGTGCGGGCGATAGGCCTGGGCCGTTTTCACCACATAGGAGCCGGCCGGATAGGTCTTGCCGCCGACGGTGAAGGCCTGCGTGGCGCGGTCCACGTCCACGCCCGTCTTGATCAGGCTGTTCAGGAAGGCCACGGCGTTGGGCAGGTCGGCCTGATCCGCCGGAATGACGTAGCCGCGCGGATCGCGCCGCGCCGGATCGCGCAGGATGCGGTCATAGAGGGCAGGATCGACCCCCCGCCGCCCCTGTTGGACGTTCTCGCCGGCCGCCGCCTGCAGGGCTTCGATCCCCGTCGGCGTGACGCGCCAGGTGTCGGTATTGCCCTTGTCGATGGCGTTCTGGCCCATGCGCCAGATGTTGAACAGCAGCCGGTCCTTGTTGCGCGAGGCGTAGTTCAGGACGGCGCGGTTGATCGACTGCGAATATTCGATCGACTGGGCGAAACGCCAGGTCTGGGGTGCGACAGGCATCGGCAGGTCGTTGCGCGGCAGCTGGTTGTCGGGGACCAGGCTGATCTGACTGGGCGTCGGGTGGCCGGTGATCTCGGTCAGCAGGCCGACGGCGTTGTGGAAGTAGGTGATGGAGCGTTCCATCCCGTTGTTCCAGGTCGAATAGTTGGCGCCGCTGCGCATGGTCGAGCCGGGCTTGCCCTCCTCGATCAGGCGGCTGTGCATGGCCGCCCCCACTTCCGACAGCGTGCCCATGACCAGAGGGTCGTAGTTGTAGTTGAAGGGGTCGCGGAAGGGCGGCATGAACACCACTGTCCCGGCCGGCGCCGTCTGGTGGTGGTTATAGATGATCTGCGGGAACCACTCGCGGAAGAACTGGCGGTTGACGTTGGTCGTCTCGGCCATGGCCGACAGGTAGTAGTCGCGGTTGTTATCGTGGCCGACGTACTTCTGGTACAGCACCGGGATCGAGCCGAACTCGCGCTTCAGCGGGTCCTCGTTGCGCATGTACCAGTTGGAGACCAGCTCCATCCCGTCCGGGTTCAGCGGCGCGAACAGGATGATGGTGTCGTTCAGGACGCGCAGGGCCTCGGGGTCCTCGGCCGTCAGCCATTCGTGCACGGCGGCGATCAGGGCCTGGGGCGGGACGGTCTCGGTGGCGTGCAGGCCGCCGTCGATCCAGACCACGGCCTTGCCCTCGGCGGACATGGCCCGGGCCTCGGCCTCGCTGACGCCTTCGGCCTTGGCGAGGCGACGCGCGATCTCCTGATAGCGGTCCAGATGGGCCAGGTTCTCAGGGGCCGAGACAATGGCGATGTACTGGGTGCGGCCTTCCGAGGACTTGCCGATCTCCACCAGCTTCATCCGGTCCGACTGGCCGGCCAGGGTCTTCAGATAGGCTTCCCACTGGGTGTAGTTGACCAGGTGATAGTCGGCGCCGACCTCGAAGCCGAAGGCCTCGCGCGGCGACGTGACATGGCGCGGCGCCTGGGCGGTCGCGGCCACGCTCGCCGAAGCCGCGTTCGGCGACGTCAGCAGGCCCTCATAGGCCAGGGCGCTGGTCGCCGATAAGAGCAGCAAGCTCAGGCTCAGGGCGAAGGAGGCGGGGGGACGGGGCATGCAATCTCCGATGCGGTCTCTCAGCCTTCTTCGAGGCTTGTCGATTCTTGGCGTTTCCAGAGGGACGCGTTTGCGCCCCCAAAGCTAAGACGTTTCATAGCGCCATTTCCGCCGCATACACGTCGAGAAGAAGGCGCGCATGGCTTGAGAAGGCGGGTCCGTCTGTGCCATGCACCCCATCATGGGGGTTTCAGACGAACGCGCACTCTGGCTGGCGAACCGCATCCTTCCGCTGGAGGCGGGGGTGCGCGGCTGGCTGCGTCGAAGCCGCCAACCCGAGTTTGAGATCGATGACATCATTCAGGAAGCCTACGCCAAGCTGGCCACCATGCCGGACGTGTCAGGCATCCGAAACGTCAAAGCTTATTTTTACCGCACGGCCTATTCCGTGCTGGTCAGCCGTCTGCGCCGAAAAAGCGTCGTTTCGATCCAGGCTCTGACCGAGATCGACAGTTTGCACCTGGCCGCCGATGAGGCCACGCCCGAGGATCAGGTCGTCGCGCGCAACGAATTGCAGGTCTTGGCCGAAATGATTGGCCGCCTGCCGGAAAAGACGCGTCGCATCTTCCTGCTCAGTCGGGTGTCCGGATTGTCGCAGAAGGAGATCGCGCGTGAGACCGGCTACCCTGAGAGCACCATTGAGAAACATATCGCCAAGGGCTTTTCATTGCTGATCGCCGCCTATTCCAATGGCGGATTTGGGCCTGTCACGACGTCTAGGACGGTGAAGCGAGGACTTGGGCGAGAGCATGGCCGGGCAGACAAGCCAGGAAGTTGATCGGATCGCCTGTTTCTGGGCGGCCAGAATGGACGATGGTCCTCTGTCGGCAGAGGATCAGGTCGAGTTCGACAACTGGCTTGCCAGCGATGGGCGCTGTCTGGGGGCTTTCGCCCGCGCCCGCGCCGTCGCGGTCCACAGCCGCCGCGCCGCCGCCCTGTCTGGCGCAGTTCCGCTTCGTCAAGCGACCGCAGCCGCAAAGCCGGCCTTGCTGAGCCGCAGAAGCCTGATTGCGGCGTCCGCCGCGCCGGTCGTCCTGGCCGGCGCCGGCGCCTGGCTCTATCTGCGGCAGACCACGGAAGCCTTTGAGACGCGAAGAGGGGAGACCCGCGTCGTGCCGCTGGATGACGGCTCGGTCATAACGGTGAACACCTTGTCGTCCGGAGATGTCCGTTACGGCGAGAGCGCGCGCACCGTGGTGCTGAAAACCGGCGAAGCCCTGTTCAATGTCGTTTCGGATCTCAGTCGTCCATTCGTGGTTCGCTCCGGCGATACGGCGGTGATCGCCAACGGCGCCAGCTTCCTGGTGCGGCGTCTGGCCGACGCGCCGCTTCAGGTCGTGGCTTTCAGCGGCGACGTGGAAATAAAGGGTGAAATCGGGCGACGGCTGAAGCTTGCCGCCAACACTCGGGCGGTCGTGCGGCCGGGCGCCTTGCCGACGCAGGTGGGGCAGGTGGATGCAGACCGCGAGCTCGCCTGGCGGCATGGACGAATCCAGCTGGAAAACGAGAGGCTTGCGCGGGCTGTGCGCGAATTCGCCCGCTATAACTCAACCGAAATCGCACTAGCAGACGAGGCTGTGGCCGATCTGCGCATCACGGGTCTTTTTGTCGCGAATGATCCCGTCGCCTTCGCTCATGCGGCCGCCGGCAGTTTGGATTTGAAAGTTTCGGTCAACGCCGAGCGCATCACTCTTAGCCGAGTCTGATCGGCTGTCCGATCTTCGCTTCGCTCGTCCCGACGCCCGCGAGATTGTCCCTGGACGGACATGTGTTCGCATTTTGATTATTTTTGGAGGAAATGCGGCGCCCCGACGTCTCATATAGGACCCGCATGGGAGGCGGGCCGATAATCAATAGGGAATTCGGGGAATGAAGGCGTCTTGGAAGCAGGGCCTGGCGGGAAGCGCCGCGGGCGTGGCCCTGTTGTTTGCGGCCGGCGGCTCATGGGCTCAGGAGCGGACGTTCAACGTGCCGGCTCAGCCCATTTCGCAGGCGATCACGGAATTGGCGCGTCAGGCGGGAATCCAGATTTCCGCGCCGACCGCGCACCTGGCCAGCGTAAGGTCGCAGCCGGTCACGGGGACGATGGATGTCGCTGATGCGGTGGAGCAATTGAGCGAGGGGACGGACCTTGAGGTCGTGAGCCGTCAGGGTTCCACCTTCGTCCTGCGCCAGCGCCCTTTGCAGGCCGACGCCACCCAGGTGGACGAAGTCGTGGTCGTCGGCAGCCGCATTAAAGGCACGCGCATCAATGAAGCCCTGCCTGTGACCGTCCTGGGCGCCGAAGAGATCGACGCCGCCGGAGCCGTCGACGGCGACGACCTGTTCCGTTCCATCGCTCAGGCGGGCGACGTCAATTTCAACGACGCGGACACGGACGACGGCGGCGTCAATTCCGCACGCGGCGATGTGGCCTCGATCAACCTGCGGGGGTTGGGCACCGGCAATACCCTGACGCTTCTGAACGGCCGCCGCCTGGTCAATCACCCCGGCACCCAGATCGAGAACTACGTCCCCGTCACCACGGTCAACACCAACGCCATCCCGGTGATGGGCGTCCAGAGGGTCGAGGTCCTGGCCGACGGCGCCGCCGCCCTGTTCGGCACTGACGCCGTGGCGGGCGTGGTCAACACGGTCCTGAAGAGCAATTTCACCGGCTTCACGGCCCAGGTCGGCATCGGCCGCGATGAAGGGGGAATGGAAGAATACTCCTTCAACTTCCAGGGCGGCCGGGACTTCAACGACGGCCGCACCAACATCTCGATCACGGGCGACTACATGACCCGTGACGCCTTGTTCATCTGGGAGCGCCCCTACGCCACGGGAGAGGGGCGCAAGGCGCGCTTCGGCGACCGCGCGACCGGTCTGGACTATGTCACCTACAGCGCCATCTCGGCCTGGGCCGAAGGCCTGCGTCTGGATCCGAACACCTACAAACTGGACAAGTCGGGCGCCAAGGTGAACGGCAGCACCCTGATCGGCTCCAACGGCGCCTTCCATGTTCAGCCTGGGACGAATCCCGGCTGCGTCGCCGCTGGCTTCCGCGACGGCGTCTGCTTTGACGACGGCGTCCTGTCGGTGACGGGGGCGGACGAAAACCTGCGCTACGACCTGGGCACCATGCGGCCGATCAGCTCGGCGGTCGATCGCGCCAATCTGTTCACCTTCATCAATCACCGCTTCGATAATGGCGTCGAGGCCTTCGGCGAGATCGGCTACTACTGGGCCAATACCTGGTCGCAGCGCCAGCAGGACACGCCCCTGGCCTATCAGCGCGTTCTGATGTCGCCGACGGCCTATTGGAATCCCTTGGGCGCTGAAGGCGTCACGGCCCGACTGCCGGGTCTGTCGTCGGTGCCGACGACCGGCGCCGCGGTCGAGATCCAGGACTTCCGTTTCGCTGACCTCGGCTATCGCAGCGTCGATGTCGAGAACACCTCGATCCGCCTGGTCGGCGGCCTGCGCGGCGAATGGCGCGGCTTCGACTGGGAAAGCGGCCTGCTCTATTCCAAGGCCGAGACCGTGGACGAGATGGACGCCGTCAGCATGACCGGCCTGCAGGCCGCCATCAATCGCACCACGCCGGACGCCTATAACCCCTTCGTCGGCGGGGATCTGAACAGTCCGAAGGACGGCGACTTCACCGTCAACAATCGCGACACCATCAACAGCTTCATGGTGCGCTCGGGACGGACTTCCGAAACCGAGCTGATGCAGTGGGACCTGCACGTCTCGCGCCCGGACATCTATCGCCTTCCGGCCGGCGACGTCGGCCTGGCCGCCGGCGTCGAGGCCCGTCGTGAGACGTTCGCGGAACGTCGCGGCGATCACCTGAACGGCACGATCAACTTCACCGATCTGACCGGCGAAACCTTCCAGAGCGACATCATGGGCGTGACCTTCACGCCTGACAGCTCGGGCGCGCGCAACGTCTATTCAGCCTTCGCCGAACTGGCGATTCCGATCGTCTCTCCGGAGATGAACATCCCCCTGGTGCAGTCGATCGACGTTCAGTTGGCGGGCCGCCTGGAGCATTATTCCCTGTTCGGTTCGGTGGGCGCGCCCAAGATCGCCATGGCCTATCGTCCGACCGACTGGCTGATGTTCCGCGGCGCCTGGTCCAAGGGGTTCCGAGCGCCCAACCTGATGCAGCTGCATCAGCCGGACTTCGAACGGTCCAACTCGCGGCGCGACTACGCCGCCTGCGCCGTTCAACTGGCCATCGGCGCGATCGACAAGATCACCACCTCGAACGAGTATTGCACCTCGGAATCGCGGGTGGAGCGCCGTTCCGGCAATCTGGAGCTCAAGCCCGAGCATTCCAAGAACCTCACCTTCGGCGTCGTGCTCGAGCCCAGGCTGTGGCCCGAAAAATACGGCGTCCTGACAGCGACGGCCGACTATTGGAAGATCAATCAGACCGATCTGGTCGGCATTTTCGGCGCCACTAACCAGTTGATCATGGACTACTATCTGCGTCAGGTCGGCAGCTCCAACGAGAACGTCGTCCGCGCTGATCCGACCGAAGAACAGATCGCCGACGCCCAGCAGGCGGGTCTGGCGCCCGTAGGCGACATCATCTCCATCGATGACGTCTACCTGAATATGCAGCCGCGCGAGTCCGAAGGCATGGACTATCGCCTGCACTACAGCCTGCGCCATACGCCGATCGGCGACTTCACCTGGACGCTGAACGCCAGTCAGTGGCTGAAGATGTATCAGGAAGCCAACGACGACTATCAACTGTTGCTGGACGGCCTGCGCGACGGCGTCATCTCCGGCGTGTCGGTGGGCGGCGTCGAGGAGCTGGTTCGCCGCAACGGCCGGCCGGAATGGAAAGTCACCTCCACCGTCACCTGGCGCGCCGGGGCGTGGACCACGGGCTTCTACTCCAGCTACGTGAGCGACTACTTCGACACCTCAGCCAATATGGTGGATACGGGCGACTACTGGGTCGTGGACGACTGGCTGACGCACAACCTGTATGTTCAGTATGAGTTCGACGAAGGTCCGATGTCCGGTACGAGGCTGCGGATCGGCGCCAAGAACATCACCGATGAAGAGCCGCCGTTGGCCAATGCCCGTTTCGGCTATGACGGCCGCCTCCACTCCAACCGCGGTCGGTGGTGGTACGCCACCATCCGCAAGGAGTTCTGATGATCGGGCGATCCGCCTGATCTGAACGGCAAGATGTTCACGGGGCGGCGGATATTCGTTTATTCGCCGCCCTTCTATTTTCCATGCATGCCTGGCTTCGGCCTTGGCGATGTGAAACTGGACGAGTTGCTTCATGAACCGAATATTCGCCTACCTCATCATCGGGGCCATGATTTTGGGCGTGCTGGTCGGCTGGGGAGTGAACCAGTATCTGAGCGCGGATCAGGCCGCGGCCGCGGCGACGAATCTGTCGCTGATCACGGACGTCTTCCTGCGCCTGATCAAGATGATCATCGCGCCCCTGGTCTTCACCACCCTGGTGGCGGGGATCGCCCACATGGAGGACGCGGCCTCGGTGGGTCGGATCGGCGTCAAGACCATGACCTGGTTCATCGGCGCCTCGGTGGTGTCTCTGCTGCTGGGTCTGGTCATGGTGCAGATCCTGCAGCCGGGGGCGGGCATGCACCTGCCGCAGGCGGCGCTGGCCACGGCGCCGGCGGCCTCGACCGACGCCTTCTCGCTGCACGGCTTCGTCACCCACCTGGTGCCGACCTCGATCTTCGACGCCATGGCCCGGAACGAGATCCTGCAGATCGTGGTCTTCTCCCTGTTCGTCGGCACGGCGGTCGCCGCCCTGGACGACAAGGCCCCGGCGGTGCTGAACCTGGTCGAACAGGCCGCCAGCATCATGCTGAAGGTGACGGAGTTCGTGATGAAGCTGGCCCCCCTGGCCATCTTCGCCGCCCTGGCCTCGACCATCGCCACCCAGGGCCTGGAGATGCTGGCGGTCTACGCCAGGTTCGTGCTCGGCTTCTACGGCGCGATGGGCCTGTTGTGGGGTCTGCTGTTCCTGGCCGCCGCCCTGGTGCTGGGCCGTCGCGTCCTGCCCCTGTTCAAGGTGATCCGCACCCCGGCCTTGCTGGCCTTCTCGACCGCCAGCTCGGAAGCCGCCTATCCGCGCATCCTGGACGCCCTGCCGACCGTCGGGGTGCGTCGCCGCATCGTCAGCTTCGTCCTGCCGCTGGGCTATTCGTTCAATCTGGACGGGTCGATGCTCTACTGCACCTTCGCCACCATGTTCATCATGCAGGCGCACGGGGTGCACCTCAGCGTCTCGCAACAGGTCTTCATGCTGCTGCTGCTGATGGTGACGTCCAAGGGCATCGCCGGCATCCCGCGCGCCTCTCTGGTGGTCATCATGGCGACCCTGACCTACTTCGGTCTGCCGGAAGCCTGGATCGCCATCGTCCTGGGCGTCGATCACCTGCTCGACATGGGCCGCTCGGCCACCAACGTGGTCGGCAACTCCGTCGCCGCCGCCGTGGTCGCCAAGTGGGAAGGCGAACTGGACGACATCCCCGAGGGCGGGCCCGATGCGCCCAAGCCCGCCGCC
>JALAGW010000136.1 GCA_022712235.1 Brevundimonas sp.
ACGACCCTGCTGGCCCAGGGGGATTCCTCGGGCGGCGGCAAGACGGCCATCGACACGCCGCGCGGCAAGAACCTGATCGGGGCCTTCCATCAGCCGCGTCTGGTGCTGGCCGACATCGAGGCCCTGGCCACCCTGCCGGTTCGGCAGGTGCGCTCGGGCTGGGCCGAGGTGCTGAAGCACGGGCTGATCTGCGACGCCGCCTTCTTTGACTGGCTGGGCGGAGAGGGGGCGGCGGGCGCCGAGGGCGACCCGGACGCCTTGGAACGGGCGGTGATCCGCTCGGTCGAGATCAAGTCGCAGATCGTCGGCGAGGACGAGAAGGAGGCGGGGCGGCGCGCCCTGCTGAACCTGGGACATACTTTTGGACACGCGCTGGAGGCCGAGCTGGGCTTTGGCGACGCCCTGACCCACGGCGAGGCGGTGGCCCTGGGCTGCGCCATGGCCTTCCGGTATTCGGCGCGTCAGGGGCTGTGTCCGGCGACTGACGCTGAAAAGGCCGAGGCCGGGATCAAGGCGGCGGGTCTGCCGACGCGGCTGGCCGACGTGGATCAAACCTTCGGCGTCGAGGCCCTGATCGGGCGGATGGCCGGGGACAAGAAGGCCGAGGGCGGGCGGCTGACGCTGATCCTGGCGCGAGCCATCGGCGACGCCTTCACGGACAAGGACGTGGATGCGGACGCGGTGCGGGCCTTCCTGCTCGAGGAAGGCGCAGCCGCGTGAAGCTGAGCCCCGTCGTCCTTGAAGATCGCTTTGTCCGGCTGGAGCCGTTCACGGCGGCGCTGGAGGGCGAGGTGAGGGCGGCGCTGAACTGCGACCCCGAGGCCTGGAACGGCATGGTCAGCGCGGCCCATGGTCAGCATTTCGACGGCTGGTGGGCGGCGGCGCTGAAGGCCATGGCCAGCGGTTCGCGTATCGCCTTCGCCGTGCGGCGTGTCAGCGACGGGGCGGTGGCCGGCACGACCAGTCTGTATGAAATCAAGCCCGAGCATCGGCGTTGCGAGGTCGGCTCGACCTTCTATCGGCCCCATGCGCGCGGCGGGCCGGTCAATCCGGCGTGCAAGCGCTTGCTGCTGGACTACGCCTTTTCCAACGGCGCGGTGCGGGTCGAGATCATCACTGACGCCCTGAACGCGGCCAGCGCCGCCGCCATCCGCAAGCTGGGCGCGCGCGACGAGGGCATGTTGAGGAAGCACAAGATCACCTGGACCGGGCGCGTTCGCGACACGGCCCAGTTCGCGGTTCTGGATGAGGATTGGCCCGAGGTGCGGCGCCGGCTGGACGAACGGCTGGCGAAGTTCGGTTAGTCCACCGCCCGGCACTCGGTCGGTTCGCGACCGTCGGCGGTCCAGGTCGCCTGGACGCCCTTGCCGCGCAACTCGTAGCCGCTGGCGCGATACCAGATGCCGTCCGCGGCGCGCTCCTGGAACAGGTCGACGGCTTCGCCGGACGAGTTGCGAACGGTCGCCATCTGACGCGGATTGTCGAAGTCGACCGAGAGGCGTTCGCTGTTGTTGCACAGATAGACGGTGCGGATGACGCGGTTCAGGGCGCGGTCCTGAACCTCGGCGCCGGTGCGGCGACGGGCGGTCTGGGCCTCGACGGCGCGTTCGCGCACGGCGTCGCCGTCGGTAGGGGCTTCGCGGGGCTCGGGACCGCAGGCGGCGACCAGGGCGGTCAGGATGAAGGCCGGAGCGGCGCGAAGGAGCGGGTGCGACAAGCGAAGGCCTCCAAGGTCAAGCTTATCGCGTTAACGTCCCGCAGCGGCGCGCGTTCCGCGTCGCGCCCGGAAGAAGGCGCGCAGGGCGTCCGCGGCGGGTTCGGCCAGAACCCCGCCCTCGGTCGTCGGTCGCCAGTGGCAGGTCGGTTGGTCGAAGAAACGCCCGCCGTGGATCACCGCGCCGCCCTTGGGATCGTCCGCCCCCCAGACCACGCGGCCGATCCGGGCGTGGCTGATCGCGCCCGCGCACATGGCGCAGGGTTCAAGCGTGACATAAAGGGTGAGGTCGGTAAGGCGATAATTCTGCAACTTTGACGCTGCATCTCGCAAGGCCACGATCTCGGCATGAGCGGTCGGATCATGGGCGGGTATGGGGCCGTTTTGCCCACGGCCAAGCACTTCGCCGGTCGTTTCGTCGACAATTATCGCGCCGACGGGCACTTCGCCAGCTTGCGCCGCCGCTTGCGCCAAGTCGAGCGCCATGCTCATGAACCGCTCATCATGGATCGCCATCCCAAAGACAACGACAAGAAGCCCCGCTCCCGTCAAGACGACGGCCCGCGCGGTCCCCGCAAATTCGCCGACGCGCGCCCGGACAAGGGCGGCTTCGGTGACCGAAAAGGCCCGCCGCGCGGCGACCGCAAGGACGATCGCGGCGACAAGCCTTTCGCCAAGGGCGCCGGCAAGGGCGGCCCGAAAACCGCGAAGGAGCCGGCCGCGCCGCTCCGCAGCGAGCGAATCGCCAAGGCCATGGCCCGCGCGGGCATCGCCTCGCGCCGCGAGGTCGAGCGCCTGATCGGCTTGGGCAAGGTGGCGGTGAACGGCCGCATCCTAGACACGCCCGCCACCCTGGTCACGCGCGACGACGTGATCACCATCGACGGCAAGCCGATGGGCGCGGCCCAGGCCACGCGCGTCTGGCGCTATCACAAGCCGGCGGGCCTGATCACCAGCCACAACGACCCGGCGGGCCGCCCGACCGTATTCGACGCCCTGCCCAGCGGCCTGCCGCGCGTGATCTCGGTCGGACGTCTCGACCTGAACACCGAAGGCCTGCTGCTGCTGACCAATGACGGCGAGCTGAGCCGGGCGCTGGAAATGCCGGACACGGCCCTGGTGCGTCACTATCGGGCCCGCGCTCGCGGCCGCATCACCCAGGAACAGCTGGACAAGCTGAAGACCGGCTGCACCATCGACGGCGTCCACTACGGTCCGATGGAAGCCACCATCGACAAGGCCAAGGAGAAGGGCGAGGGCGAACGCAGCTCGGCCAACCTGTGGATCAGCGTCTCGATCACCGAAGGCAAGAACCGCGAGGTCCGCAAGGTCCTGGAGTCGGTCGGTCTGACCGTGAACCGTCTGATCCGTCTGGCCTATGGCCCGTTCCAGCTCGGCACCCTGCCGGTCGGCGCGGTCGAGGAGATCGGTCCGCGCGTGATCCGCGAGATGCTGGCCGACCACATCCGGCCCGAGAACCTGCCGACGGGCAACAGCGTCTCGACCCCCGCGCCCATCCCCGGCCGCCGCACCTCGTCGCCGATCGTGACGGGCAAGTCGGGTTCGGCCCTGTCGGACCCCTCGCGCAAGCCCAGCCGCGTCCGCGCGGCCACGGCGGCCCAGGCCGATGCCGTCGACCGCCGCGAGCGGCCCGCCAAGAAAGAGGGTTGGGCCAAGGCGACGCCGAAGTTCGAGCATGCCAAGACCTTCAAGCCGCGCGCCCGGCCGCTAGCCGCCGAGGGCGGCGAGCGGTCTGATCGTCCGCGCAAGCCCTTCAACCGAGAACCTCGCAGCGACCAGTTCATCGACGATCGCCGCGCGCCCCGCGACGGCGCCAAGGGCGGGTTCAAGCCGCGTGAAGGCGGTTTCAGCGACCGTCCGAAGCGGGACTTCCAGCCTCGTGACGGTGCGCCGCGCTCGGGCGGTGATCGTCCGCAGCGCGACTTCAAGCCGCGTTCGGGCGGCAAGCCCGGCGGCTTCGGCGGCAAGCCGGGCGGCGGCTCGCGTCCCGGCGGCGGCAAACCCTTCGGCGGCAAGCCTTCGGGCGGTCGCGGCGGACCGCGCGGCTAAGTCATGCGGATCGTCGCCGGCAGCCTGAAGGGCCGCGCCATTCTCGCGCCCGAGGGGCAGAACACCCGTCCGACCTCGGACCGGGCGCGTCAGGCCATCTTTAATGTGCTGGAGCACGCCGCCTGGGGCGAGAGCCTGCAGGGGCTGCGGGTCATGGACATCTACGCCGGATCGGGCGCCTTGGGGTTCGAGGCGATTTCGCGCGGGGCGGCCTTCGCCCTGTTCGTCGAGATCGATGACGACGCGCGCGGCGTGATCCGCGAGAACATGGATGCCTATGGCCTGTTCGGGCGGGGGCGGGTGCATCGCCGCAGCGCCACTGATCTTGGCGAGCGTCCGGGTTCGGTGGGCGAGGCCTTTGATCTGGCCTTCCTCGATCCGCCCTACGCCAAGGGCCTGGGCGAACAGACGCTGGAGCGACTGCGCGAAGGCCAGTGGCTGAAACCCGGCGCCATCGTCGTGTTCGAGCGCGGCTCGGACGAGCCGGACATCGACACGCCCGGCTATGAGCGCCTGGACACGCGCGACTATGGCGCGGCGCGCGTCCTGTTCCTGAGAAGCGAACGCTGATACCCATGGCGTCTGTCTCTGGGCGGATGCGGAGGGTGTCATGTTTGGAACTGTCGCGAGGCGCGCGGTCATCGGCGCGGCCTTGGCTATCGGACTGGCCCCCGGCGTCGGGTGGGCGCAGGTCGCGTCTTCGGCCATCCATGGCTTCCCTCACGCCAAGGTCTATGTCGAGGCGGGCGAAGGCCCTCGGCCGGTCGTGGTTATTCTGCATGGCGCGGACGGCGGGACCGAGGCGGGCGACCGGTTCGGTCCGATCCTGGCGGGCATGGGGTATGCGGCGGTAGGCTTGCCCTATTATTCGCCGGACTGGGGCCAGTATGGTCCGCCCAAGGCCCTGCCCGAGATCGCGGGCAGTTTCATCGACATTCGGGTGGATCAGCTGGCGGAACTGCGCGAGGCCCTGCGCGGGACGCCGGGCGTCGACGTGGAGCGGTTCGGCCTGTTCGGGGCCTCCAAGGGCGCCGAGTTCGCCCTGATCGCGGCCAGCCGCTACGACTGGATTGATGCGGTCGTGGCCTATGCGCCCACGGATGTCGTCTGGGAGGGCTGGGGTCTTGAGACGGTCGACGCCGAGGGCACGCGCTCGTCCTTCTCCTACGACGGGCCGCCTCTGCCCTTCATGCCCTATCGGGGCG
>JALAGW010000137.1 GCA_022712235.1 Brevundimonas sp.
CCGCCTATCCGCCCCGCGCCCTGCCCCGCCGCGCCATCCTGTGGATGGCCCGCATCCTCTGGGTCAGCCAGTAGGACCCGCCCCGCCGTCACCCCGGACGGCCCGCAGGGACGATCCGGGGCCCAGGCGCTTCTCCCATGATATGTATCGAGAAATCTCCACAGCCTGGGTTCCGTGTTCGCTTCGCACCCCGGAATGACGGCAGAAAATACAACCGAAAGAGCCGCCCCACCGGGACGGCCCTTCCTCACTCAAACTATCACTCGCTTAGTTCGGCGCGACATAGTGGGCGTTGACCCAACCGCCGCCCGCGATCTGGACCCACTCGCCCTGCGAACCCACGGCCGTGAAGGGCTGGCCGGCCGACAAGGTGCCTGCCTGACGATAGTTCGTGCCCGGCCCCGTGCGGATGCGCAGGTTCGAGGTGGCGCGGTAGGAGTTGGCGGCCGCCTGATTGGCCGAACGCGCGCGCTGCTGGTTGCAGCCGATGTAGGAACCGGCGGCGGCGCCGGCGCCCGCGCCGACCACGGCGCCGAGGGCGCGCTCGTTCTTGGACACCTGGCTGCCGGCCAGGCCGCCAAGGACGGCGCCGATCGCGGCGCCGGCGCGCTGACGGCCGCCCGGCGCATCACAGTTGGTGACGCCGTTGGCTTGCGGCATGGCGCTGGCGGTCATCGGCACGGCGGCCGAACCCAGGGCGGCGAACATAGCGGTGGCGGCCAGACCCGCCTTGAAGAATTTCGACATGTCTCTCTCCTGTCATCGAGTGTCGTGGGGAGGAGAATGCGCCAGCGAAGCTGAAGGCTCCCCCGGCGTCGCCGTTATTTTCGGTTCATCTTTCAGGGGGCCTAACGCCCTTCGGGCTGCTTGAGGCCCGCTAGACGCCCGTCATCCCGGAAACGGCGCAGCCGTTATCCGGGACCACAGGAAGCGCCGCCCTCAGCGCCTTGGGCGGTCCCGGCTCTTCGCCTTTCGGCTCCGGCCGGAATGACGGAGCCGTTAAGCCGACAGCTCCCCGTTCGCCCCGGCCTCGATCAGGGCGATGGTCTGCGGCAGACCATAGATGGCCGCGAACGACCCGAAGCGCGGCCCCTGCGAGGCGCCCAGCAGCACCTCGTAGAGCGCCTGGAACCAGGCCCGCAGCGGCTCGAACTCATGCGCCTTGCCCACCGCATAGACCTCGCCCTGGATGATCTCGCCGTCGGTCGTGTCGGTCGGCAGGGCCTTCAGACGTTCCGCCAGATCCAGCAGCGCCGCCTTCTCCTTGTCGTCGGGCAGGCGATAGGTCTTCGAGGGCTTCACGAAGTCCTCGTAGTAGTTCAGCGCATAGCCCATCAGACGGTCCAGGACCGGCTCATTCTCGGGCGTGGCGTCCGGCAGATATTTGGCGAAATAGGCCCAGAGCTGATCCTTGCTGGAGGCGTTGGCCACCCCCACCAGGTTCAGCAGCAGGGCGAAGGACACCGGCGAGGCGCTCTCGGGCGGTTGGCCCGAATGGATGTGCCAGACGGCGTTGTCGATCTGCTTGGCCGGCTCCTGCGTCTTGAACTGCTCGATGAAGGACAGATAGTCGTCCGTCGCGCGCGGAATGACGTTGAAGTGCAGGCTCTTGGCCGACTTCGGCGACTGGAACATGTACCAGCTCAGGCTCTCGGGCGTGCCGTAGCGCAGCCACTCCTCCATCGTCAGGCCGTTGCCCTTGGACTTGGAGATCTTCTTGCCCTCGACGTCGAGGAAGAGCTCGTAGTTGAAGCCTTCCGGCGGGGTGCCGCCCAGAGCGCGACAGATCTTGCCGCTCTCGCGCACGCTCTCGATCAGGTCCTTGCCCGACATCTCGTAGTCGACGTCCAGCGCGGTCCAGCGCATGGCCCAGTCAGGCTTCCACTGCAGCTTCACATGGCCGCCGGTGACGGGGACCTCGGTGCGACCGCCGGCGGGGTCGTCGAAGACGATGGCGCCGCGCTCGACGTTGCGCTCCAGCGTCGGCACCTGCAGCACATGGCCGGTGATCGGGCTGATCGGCAGAAAGGGCGAATAGGTGGCGCGGCGCTCCTCGCCCAGGGTCGGCAGCATGATGCCCATGACCTTGTCGAAGCGCTCCAGCAGGGTCAGCAGGGTCGCGTCGAACCGGCCCGACCGATAGGTCTCGGTCGAGGACATGAACTCGTAGTCGAAGCCAAAGCTGTCGAGGAAGGCGCGCAGGCGGGCGTTGTTGTGCGCGCCGAAGCTGTCGTGCGTGCCGAACGGGTCGCGCACCTTGGTCAGCGGCAGGTGCAGGTCCTCGCGCAGCATCTCGGGGTTCGGCACGCCTTCCGGCACTTTGCGCAGGCCGTCCATATCGTCGCTGAAGGCGATCAGGCGCGTGCGCCAGTGGTCGCCGGTCAGGGCGCGGAACGCATTGCGCACCATGGTCGTGCGCGCCACCTCGCCGAAGGTGCCCATGTGCGGCAGGCCGGACGGGCCGTAACCCGTCTCCAGGATCACCGGCCGGTTCAGCGCCTCGAAGGTCGCCAGAGCCTCGTCCGTCTTGCCCGCGTCGATCAGCAGTTTCGCCGCGTCCCGCTCCGCGTCCGACAGCCGTTTCTTGAGCACGTGGGCCAGAAGATTGCGCGCTTGCTCAAACGGCCACGAACGGGCCTCACGGGACAGGGTTTCAAGGTTCTGAAGCATGCACGGGCTTTGAAGGCTCCGCAGCATCACGTCAACTTTTGTTCCCCTGTCAGCCGGCCGGATCATCGGCTAGCTAGGCGCCATGAGCCCTGATTACCGCATCGTCGCCCGCACGCCCGCCATCGAGGACTATCGTCGGCTGAGAGCCATTTCGGGCCTGACCCCGCGCAGCGCCGAAGCCGCGGCGGCCGGCCTCCCCAATACTGTCTTCGCCGTTGTGATCGAGGATCAGGCCGGTGAAGCGGTCGGCATGGGTCGGGTGATCGGCGACGGCGGGCTCTTCTTCCAGATCGTCGACATCGCCGTCGATCCCGCCCATCAGGGCCGGGGTCTTGGAAAGGCGATCATGGCGGCCCTGGTCGAGCACCTGCGCGCCACCGTCCCCGCCGAGGCCTATATCAGCCTGATCGCCGATGGCGAGGCGCACCGCCTCTATGCCCAATACGGATTCCGGCCCACGGCGCCGGCCTCCATCGGCATGGCGCTGTTCTTGCGCCCGGACGCCTAGAGCCGCGCTTCGGCGTTTCTCGGCAACTGCATCTGGTTCTCGAAACTCATGGCCAGGTCGCCGTCCTGATTGGTGACCCAGGTCTTGGTGCGCACCACGCCCCGGTCGGGCTGGCTCTTCGACGGGCGGATTTCCATGATCTCGCGCCGGACAGTCAGGGTGTCGCCCGGCCGCACCGGCCGCACCCACCATAGGGCGTCGACGTTCATGCCCAGCAGCGGCGTCTGGCCGAAATAGGCCTCGTCCACGAACTGGCGCATGACGCGGGAACAGACATGCCAGCCGCTGGCGATCAGACCGCCGAACCGTCCGGCCTCGGCCGCCGCCTTGTCGACGTGCATGGGCTGGGGGTCGAACTGGGTCGCGAAGGCGACGATCTCCTCCTCCGTCATGACGAAGGGCTCCCCCGTCCAGCTTTCGCCGACGGTCAGGTCGTCCAGATAGCGATCGCTCATGTCGTCGTCCTCATGCAAACCGAGGCCCAGATAGTCGCTTCACGCGGCGTGGCCAACCGCCGTGCGCCTTGACCCGGCGACGCGGGCATGGCCTTTGCCCGTCCTCATGCTGACATCCGATTTCGACTTCGACCTGCCCGATGACTGCATCGCGCTGCGCCCCGCCGAGCCGCGCGATTCCGCGCGCCTGCTGGTGGTGAAAGACGGCGCCCTGGACGACCGGATCGTCCGCGACCTGCCGGACTTCCTGCAACCGGGCGACGCCCTGGTGTTCAACGACACCCGCGTGATCCCGGCCCGCCTGTCGGGCATGCGCCAGCGTGTCGGACCTGAGGGCGAGACCCTGACCGTCGAGGTCGAGGCCACCTTGCATCACCGCGACGCCCCCGACGTCTGGTCCGCCTTCATGAAGCCGGGCAAGCGCATCAAGCCCGGCGACCGCATCCGTTTCGGCCGCAACAACGACGCCGCCTGCGAACTGGGCCGCCTCGACGCCACGGTCGAGGCGAAGAACGAAGACGGCCTGATCACCCTGCGGTTCGACCTGGCTGGCCCGGTGCTGGACGACGCCATTCGCGACGTCGGGGTCATGCCCCTGCCCCCCTATATCGCGGCCAAGCGGCCAGAGGACGACCGCGACCTCAAGGACTATCAGACTGTCTTTGCGACCTATGACGGTTCGGTCGCCGCGCCCACGGCGGGCCTGCACTTCACCCCCGCCCTGCTGGACACGATCCGCGCGCGCGGCGTCTCGACCCACGCCGTGACCCTGCACGTCGGCGCCGGCACCTTCCTGCCGGTCAAGGCCGACGACACCGCCGACCACAAGATGCACTCCGAGTGGGGAGAGGTCGCGCCCGAGACCGCCGCCGCCCTGAACGCCGTGCGCGCCGCGGGCGGCCGCATCGTCTGCGTCGGCACCACCTCGCTCCGTCTGCTGGAAAGCGCCACGACCGAGGACGGGGTGGTCCAACCCTTCCACGGCGACACGGCCATCTTCATCACGCCCGGCTACCGCTTCCGCGCCTGCGACGTGCTGATGACCAACTTCCACCTGCCGAAGTCGACCCTCTTCATGCTGGTCAGCGCCTTCGCCGGGCTGGAGACCATGCGCGCCGCCTACGCCCACGCCATCGACAGCGGCTACCGCTTCTATTCTTATGGCGACGGGAGCCTGCTGTTCAGGAAGGACGCATGACCGAAGACCTGCCCGACGATTTCGCCGCCTCCCTGGACATCCTCGCCTCGGCGGCGAGCGAGATGCAGGACCCGTGGTGGATCTTCGGCGGCGCGGCCATGGTGCTGTGGGGCCTGCGCGACTGGCGCGCCCCTGACATCGACATCATGTGCAGCCCCCGCGACGCGCGCCGCCTGATCGAGGCCCTGCACGGCCAGGTCACGCCTGACCCCGGCGAAGGCCTGTTCCGCTCGCAGGTCTTCGGCCAGATCCTGACCACGCCCGTGCCGCTGGACGTCATGGCGAACATGGACGTGCGGGCCGGCGGCGACTGGACGCCCGTCACCTTCTCGAC
>JALAGW010000138.1 GCA_022712235.1 Brevundimonas sp.
ATGATGCTGACGCCGCGGGCGGAGGCCTTGCGGGGACCGCTTCGCTCCTGGCTCAGGGAAGGGGAGGCGCTGATTCGCGATCACGGCGTGGACCCCGGCAGCATGCGGCGCACCTTTCGCCTGGCGTCGACGGACTTCGGTCTGCTTAGCGTGATCGCGCCCACGCTTGCCCTTATCGAGCGCGAAGCGGGTGGGGTGGAACTGGTTGTTGAGCCCCTGTCGGACGCCAGTCTCAGGCACCTGGAGGACGGTCGGCTGGATTTCGTCCTGACCGGGTGGAGCCCTCATGGGTCCAGCCTGCATTCGCGTTGGCTGTTTCAGGAAACCCATCTGGGCCTGGCTCGTCCGGACCATCCGGTGCATGGCTCCGACGGGACGTGTGAAGACCTGCTGAAGTGGCCGCATGTCTCGGTTTCCGTAGGCGACGGCTTTGGCGACTGGATCGCCGAGGATCTGCCGGAACTGGCGGATCGGCGCATCCTGATCTCGGCAGAGAGCTTCTCCCTGACGCCCTATCTGCTGGCTGAAACCGAAGCGGTCGCCATCCTGCCTCGGCGAGCGGCCGAGTGCTTTGCGGCGGCCCATGGTCTTCGGACCTTTCCGGCGCCGGCGGGCGTCAAGCCGTTCGACTATCATCTGGTCTGGCATGAACGGTCGAGCGACGATCAGGCGACGCGCTGGGTGGTCGAGACTCTGGCCAAGGCGTTCGCGACGCAAGCCGCCGCCTAGCGACGCCGCACGGGACAGAGCGCGGCGATCGGGGTCAGGTCGGATTCCTGGGCAAGGCGATCTCCACCGCCAATCCGGGGGCGTTGTCTGCAAGGCGCAGTTCGCCGCCATGGGCGTGGACGACGGCCGCCACCATGGCCAGGCCCAGACCTGAGCCCGGCGCCGGATCGGCCTGATCGATGCGATAGAAGCGACGAAGAACCTTTTCACGCTCGACTTCCGGCACGCCTATGCCCCGGTCCGCGACGCGCAGGATCGCTTTTTGGTCGCCGGCATGGGTCGAGACTTCGATGCGGATCGGCGGGCCGCCGTGGAAGACGGCGTTCTCGATCAGGTTCGCCAAGGCTTGCTGGAGCAAGGCGACGTCTCCCTGAATGACGAGGGAAGGGGCGAACGAGGTGCTCAACTCGCCGCCTGCCTCCTCTACCAGCGGCCGATAGATGTCGCAGACCGTGGCCGCCAGTTCGGCCAGATCCACCGGCGCGACATGCAGGGCGGCGCCGCCGCTTTCGATGCGCGCCAGGGTCAGCAGGGCCTCGAACAGGGCGCTGACCTGATCGGTCTCGGCTAGGGCGCGCTCGATCGTGGCGTCCCGCGCGGCGACGTCGTCGATCTGGGCGGCGACCTGCTCCAGTCGATTTCGCACCCGGTTCAAGGGCGCGCGCAGTTCGTGGGCCACACCTTCAGACAGCGACTTCAGCGCCGTCAGGGCCGCTTCCTGCCGGTCCAGCATCCGGTTGAGGTTGACCGCCAACTGGTCGAACTCGCGCCCCAGGCCGACAGCAGGCAGGCGGGTGGAATCCTGACCGGCGATGATGCGCCCGACCGCCTGATTGACGCTTTCGAGGCGACGAAGAAACAGCCGTCCCGACGCCCAGCCTCCAGCCAGGGCCAGAAGAATCAGGGCCAGGCCGCTCCAGAGCGCGAAACGGCGAATGCCGCCACGCAGTTCATCCAGATGCTGGATGTCGCGCCCGACCGCCAGCAGTCCGCCGTCGGCGGCGCGCGCGCTCAGCGTCATCATGTTGGGAGTCTGGTCGGGCCAGCGCGCGGGGCGGGCCTTGTTCGGCAGATTGTGTCGAAAGCCGCTGGCGTTGACGGCCAGACGGGTCAGCCCGTTAGAGAAGGCGCCGCCGCCCGGCGCTTCGACCAGAAGCAGATAGCGACGGGCGTCGCGGTTGCGCGATTCGGCGTTCAGTTCGTGAACCAGGGCCTCTGTGCCGTAGCGGTCGGCGTCGGCGCGCATCACTTCCATCTGATGGCTGAGGCCGTCGCGGACCTCGGCCTCAGCGAAGCGCATGAGGCCGTAATCCACCCCGGCGCCCATGACTGCGGCGCCCAGGCTGAACAGAAGCGAGAAGGCGGCGGCGTAGCGCAGGCCGGTCGTCGACCAGACCGAAGGCGCTGCGGCTCTAGTCCGGTTGCTTGAGGACATAGCCCACTCCGCGGATCGTCTGGATCAGATCGCATTCAAAGCCGCGATCGACCTTGGCGCGCAGACGGCTGATGTGGGCGTCGATCAGGTTGGCGCGGGGATCGAAATGAAAACCCCACAGACTTTCCAGCAGCATGGTACGCGTCACGGCCTGCCCGGCGTTGCGCGCCAGCCTTTCCAGCAGTTTGAACTCGTGCGGGGTCAGTTCAAGGACCTGTCCTGCGCGCGTGGCCCGATGCGCCGTCACGTCCACCACCAGATCCGCGACGACATGTCGTTGTGTCGGGTCGGCCAAGGGCGGACGACGGATCAGGGCCTGTATCCTTGCGCTCAGTTCGCTGAAGGCGAAGGGCTTGACCAGATAGTCGTCCGCCCCTGCATTCAGGCCGTCCACGCGGTCGTCCACCGCGCCCAGGGCGGTCAGCATCAGCACCGGCGTCTTCAGGCCCGACGCGCGCATGGAGCGGACGGCGTCCAGCCCCGAGAGGCCGGGCATCATGCGGTCCACGACGATGGCGTCGTAGTCGCCGTCCAGCGCCATGTGCAGGCCGGTTTCGCCGTCGGGGGCCTCGTCCACGGTCTGGCCCTGTTGACGCAGACCCTCCGCCACGAAGGCGCGGGTCCGGGCATCATCGTCAATGATAAGCATTCGCATGCTGTGCTCTCTAGCTCGCCGGAAGCCGCAGGTCAGCCAAGTTGCGAATTAATCTCACCGCAAGGCGCCGCGAAGGTTGGTCGTCTATAGCCCCTGTCGTTGCGACTGATACGCAACAGCGTGACTTGCGGCGAGGTGAATGGTGGAGTCGGCAGGGACGAATTTCTGGAGCGCTCCCGATCTGGCGGTCCAGATCGGCGGCGATGCGGCGGCCCTGCGCGGGCGGTCGGATGCCGCCATGGACTGGGCTTTTGGCCTAGCGACGCCCGAACTGAGGTTATTCACGACAGGCGTCCAGCGTCGTCTGCCCTCAGGGCCGACGGCGAGTCTGGGCGAGCGGGTCCGACGTTTCTTCTCGGAGTATCCGGCTGCAGCGGGAGGGGCTGAGGTTTCGCCGCGGCTATTGGTCGGCGCCATCCCCTTTGATCGCGAGCAGGACGATTGTCTCTTTCTGCCGGAGCGCGCCGCCAACCGCGCCTGGACTGCCCCTGCGCATGCGTCTGCGTCTCGGAGCGGCAGGCGCATGTCGGAGGAACCGTCGCGCACGGCCTATCAGCAAGCCGTTAGCCAGGCGCTGGCGGTTATGCGCGAGTCCCGGTCAGGTGCGCTGCCGATCGACAAGGTGGTGCTGTCGCGCAGCCTGCGACTGGAGGCCGATCATCCGTTCGACGCCTTCGCCCTGTGGCGGGATCTGCAGGCCGACCCCTCGGCGG
>JALAGW010000139.1 GCA_022712235.1 Brevundimonas sp.
GCTGCCGTTGACCGACTTCGTCTCGATCGGCACCAACGATCTGTTGCAGTACATGTTCGCCGCCGACCGGACCAATCCCCTGGTGTCGGATCGCTATGATCCCCTGTCGCCGCCGGCCCTGCGGGCGCTGGCCGAGATCCAGCAGAAGTGCGCTGACAGCGCCACGCCGGTCTCGGTCTGCGGCGAACTGGCCGGTCGCCCGCTGGAGGCCTTCGCCCTCATCACCCTAGGCTATACGCGATTGTCTGCCCCGGCGGGCGGGGTGGGACCGGTCAAACGGATGATCCTGTCGGCCGATCTGCCGGCGGCGCGACGCGGCATGGCCGTCCTGCTCGGCTCCTCGGCCGGGTCGGTGCGCGGCGAGATCGAGTCCCTGGCGCGCAAGCTCAACGTCATCGTCTGACCGAAGACTGAAGCGGAGCCGCTTTCCCGCGTTGCCCGCATCAAGCGCCTCGTCTAAGCGAAGGGGAGGGCGCCTTCGCGTCCGCACGCACGGAACCCCGCATGGATCAGGATCGGCAGGACGCGCCGTCCCTCGAGGACGCCGAGACGTTGGGCGAGGCCCTGCGCGCCGCCCGTCTCGCCTCGGGCCGCTCCATGGCTCAGCTGTCGACCATGACGCGGGTGCATCCGCGCTATCTGACGGCGCTGGAGCAGAACGAGTTCTCGGTCCTGCCGTCGCGTATCTTCTCCATGGGCTATGTGCGGGCCTACGCCGGCGCCCTGGGTCTGGACGAACTGACCGCCGTCGAGCGCTTCAAGCGCGAGTTCCCCGAAGCCGCTGTGCCGCTTCAGGCCCCGACCGGCGCCGCCCTGCAGCAGATGCGCCGCACCTCGCCCAAGATTCTGGCGGCGCTCGGCGTCCTGGTCGTGGCCGTGGTCGGCTGGAACGTCTTCCAGCGCGTGGTCCGCATCGAGCCGCCGCATCCGTCCGATCTAGTGGCCGTGCCCAAGAACTGGGCCAAGGAGGCCGACTCCGAGGTCGAGCGCGCCCTCTATCTGGGCGCGCCCCGCGCCGCGCCGCCGGACCAGACGACCCCGGCCCTCTACATCACGCCGGGTCTGGAGGCCCAGCTGACCGGCGTCGATCCCGACGACCCCAACGCCGTCGTGGCCCCTGCGCCGCCCGTGCAGGCCGCCTTCAACCCGCGCGGCGCCGTCTATGGCGCCTCGGCCACGACCTCACGGGTCATTCTGCAGGCCCGGAAGTCCGCCGCCCTGGTCGTGCGTCAGGGCGACGGCCGTATCCTGTTCGCGCGTCAGCTGGCGGCGGGCGAGGCCTGGCGCGCGCCGCCCAACGTCTCGGCCACGGTGGACGTGTCGGACCCGACCGCCTTTGACGTCTATCTGAACGGCGAGCACAGCGGCGCCCTGCCTGCGCCCCAGTCGCCGCTCGGGACGCTGAACAATCGCGCCCAGGCCGAGGCCCGCCAGTCGGAAGCCCGCGCCGCCGCGGCCGCCGAAGCCCAGGCCCGCGTGCGCGCCGCCCAGGCGGCGGCCGCTCTGGCCGCCGCGCCGCCGCCCGCTGCCGCCGTCCCGGCGGCCCCGCCTGCGGGATGAATCGTCGCGGTCCGCGACTGATGTCGTGGTTTTGCCGTCGTTCCTCGCCTATGTTCCGCGCGACATGAGCGACCATTCCGAACTCGGCCACATCCGTCCCTGGCGCCATATCGAGCGTCGCAAGAGCCGCCAGATCATGGTGGGCTCCGTCGCGGTCGGCGGCGACGCCCCGATCAGCGTCCAGTCCATGACCAATACGCCGACGAGCGACGCGGCGGCGACCCTGACCCAGATCCGTCAGCTGGAAGAGGCCGGGGCAGACATCGTCCGCGTCTCCTGCCCGGACGTGGAGTCGACGGCGGCCTTCAGGACCATCGCGCGCGAGGCCCGCGTGCCGCTCGTGGCCGACATACATTTCCACTACAAGCGCGGCATCGAGGCCGCCGAGGCCGGGGCCGCCTGCCTGCGCATCAACCCCGGCAACATCGGGTCGATGGACCGGGTCAAGGAGGTGGTCCAGGCCGCCCGCGACCACGGCTGCTCCATGCGCATCGGCGTCAACGCCGGGTCGCTGGAAAAGGAACTGCTGGAGAAATACGGCGAGCCCTGTCCGGACGCCATGGTCGAGAGCGCCCTGAACCACGCCCGCATCCTGCAGGATCTCGACTTCCACGAGTTCAAGATCTCGGTGAAGGCGTCCGATCCCTTCCTGACAGTGGCCGCCTATCAGCAACTGGCCGAGGCCATCGACTGCCCGCTCCACCTCGGCGTGACCGAGGCCGGGCCGCTTCGCACCGGCACGATCAAGTCGGCCATCGGCATGGGGAACATGTTGTGGGCCGGCATCGGCGACACCATCCGCGTCTCCCTGGCCGCCGATCCGGTCGAGGAGATCAAGGTCGGTTTCGACATTCTGAAGTCGCTGGGCCTGCGCCACCGGGGGGTGAACATCATCGCCTGTCCGTCCTGCGCCCGTCAGGGCTTCAACGTCATCGAGACGGTGGCGATCCTGGAAGAGAAGCTGGCCCACGTCTCGACGGCCATGTCGCTGTCGATCATCGGCTGCGTCGTCAACGGACCGGGCGAGGCTCTCTATACCGATGTCGGCTTCACCGGCGGCGGCAAGGGCGCGGGCATGGTCTATCTGAACGGCAAGATCGCCGGGAAGCAGGCCAATGAGGGCATGATCGACCACATCGTCGAACTGGTCGAGCAGAAGGCCGCCGAGCTGGACGCCGCGCGCAAGGCGGCGGAATAGCTCTGTTCCGCTCCGAACGGCTGCGCTAGTCAGGCCGGATACCGGGTTGGGGAACATCATGATCCGTCGCATCGCGCTGGCGTCAGTCTTGGCTTTATCGTTCGGGAGCGTCGCGGCGAGCCCGGTCCTGGCGCAGGCGCAGGTGCAGGCGGCCGCCGCAGGCCCGGCGAGCCATGTCGAACTGCAAGCGCCCGACGGTCGCGCGATCGACGTCAGCGTCTGGGCGGCGGCGGACGAGCAGGCGGCGATCGTTTTCAGCCACGGCTGGAACAGCGACCCGGCCCGTTATCACCGCATCATCAAATACTGGACCGATCACGGCTTCACTGTCATTGCGCCGATGCATACGGATTCGTTGCAGCATCCCCGCCACGCCGAAGGCGACCAGCGCAGCTTCGTCATGAGCCGGATCGTCGATATGGCGGTGGTGCGCGGCTATGCGCAGGCGACCTATCCGGCCAAGCCGATGATCGCCGCCGGCCATTCCTTCGGGTCCTTCGATTCTCTGATGTCGGCGGGCGCGGTCAGCGTCGCGGGGCCGCTGGGCGATCCGGCGGTCAAGGCGGTGATCGCCGTCTCCACGCCTGGCGTGGTGCCGGGTCTGGTCAATCCCACGACCTACGCCACCGTCGCCGCGCCGGTGCTGATCGTCACGGGCGACGCCGATCTGGTGCAGGGCTTCGTCACCGATCCCCGCGACCACCGGGCGGCGTTCGAAACCAGCCCGGCCGGCGACAAGATGCTGATGACCTTCGCGGGCGGCGATCACGGCTTTATCGGCAACGCCGACCCCGCCGACTTCGAGCTGATGGCCGCCACGACCGCTGACTTCATGCGCGCCCATGCTCTGGGCGATGCGGCGGCGCAGGCCCGGCTGGATGCCCTGACCGCGCCCGAGGGCGTAACCATTGAGCGGCGTTGAGATCATGAAGCTTTACATCACCACCCCGTCGCCCTTCGCCCGGAAGGTCCGCATCGTCGCCCGCGAGAAGGGCCTGTCGGCGCGGGTCGAGGAGATTGCGGTCGATCCCTACGCCAATGCGCCGGAACTGCTGGCGACCAATCCGGTGGTGCAGGTCCCGACCCTGATCGCCGAGGACGGCCTGCCCCTGACCGACAGCCCGGTGATCGCCGAGTATCTGGACGCCCTGGGGTCCGGCCCGCGCCTGCTGCCCGCCGAGGGGCCTGAGCGGCTGCGCGTCAAGCGTCTGGAGACCCTGGCCAACGCCACGCTGGAGATGGGCGTCAAGCTGGTGCTGGAGAAGCGCCGCCCCGAGCACGAACGCTCGCCGTCGTGGATGGCGCGGTGGACCTTCAACATGGGGCGCGCCCTGGATGCGCTGGAAGCCGCCGCGCCCGACGCCGAGGATTTCGACATGGGCGTGCTGAGCGCTGGGATCGCGGCCAGCTGGATCAGCTTCCGTCACCCCGACTATGACTGGAAGACCGGCCGTCCCCACCTGGTCGCCCTGCAGGCCGCGCTGGAACAGAGGCCCAGTTTCCAGGCGACCGTCCCGGTCTGAACCGCCGCCGCAGACGGCTGTGGACGTCACGCGTTCGTGATTGACGGCCGAACAACGTGATGCGAGACATATGGCAGGCCAGCCGGGGGGGCTGGACCGTATCCTCTTAGGGATCGTCATGATTTCCAAACGCCATGCACAGCTGGCCGTGCAAGCCCTGACGCTTGCGGGCTTGAGCGTCAGCCTGCCGGCCTGCGCCACCATCACGCGCGGCACCACCCAGGAATTCGTCATCGAGAGCAGCCCGCCCGGCGCGCGCGCCTCGACCTCGAACGGCTTCTCGTGCGAGGCCACGCCCTGCACCTTCCGCATGCCGCGCAAGGACGCCTTCACCGTGACCATCACGCGTGAAGGTTATGTGGCGCAGACCCACTCGATCGAGAGCGGCATGTCCGGCGGCGGCGGGGCGGCCCTGGCCGGGAATATCCTGGTCGGGGGGCTGATCGGCGCGGGCGTGGACGCCACCTCGGGCGCCCTGAACGATCTGACGCCGAACCCGCTGATCGTGACGCTGGAAGCCGAAGGCGCGGCGACGGCCCAGGCCGCCGCTCCCGCTCCGCAGGCCCAGCCGTGAGCCGCGCCGTCATGATCCGTCGCGCCGCCGCCGTCGCCGTCTCCCTGGGGCTGCTGTCGTTGGGCGCCTGCGCCGCGGCCGCCCGTCCCGAGGCCATGACCGTCCTGCCGTCGAGCGTGACCGCGGCCAAGGCCGGCGACGTCGGCTATCAGGCGGTGAAGATCGTCAATGTCTCGGGCGGCACCGAGACCAACCCCCTGCTGTGGTCCGAAGTCGCCAGCGGCGACTTCCGCCAGGCCCTGGAAGCCTCGCTCAAGGCGACGGGCTATCTGGGGGCGACGGACAGCGCGCCCCTGTCGCTGACGGCGGCCATGCTGGAGCTGAAGCAGCCCCTGGCCGGCTTCGATTTGTCGGTGACCAGCCGCGTGCGCTACTCGGTGACCGACGCCTCGGGACGTCTGGTGTTCGACGAGACGGTGGCGGCGACCGGCACGGCCAAGATGGGCGAGTCCCTGATGGCCACCGAACGGCTGCGTCTCGCCAACGAGTACGCCATCCGTGAGAACATCAAGGCCTTCATCGAACGCTTCCGCGCCCACGTCGCGCGCTGATCGGTCGAAACGGCAGGCGGGGGGCGGAGTGGGCGCAGGCCGGTTCCGCCCCTTGTCTATTTGCCGAACAGGCCGGCCAGTTGCGCGCCCTGGAAGGCGGCGAGGAAGAGCAACAGGAAGCCGACGGCGTAGGCCAGCACCTTGCGCGGCACCTTTTTGACGATCAGGCCGGCGAAGGGGGCGGCGATCAGTCCGCCGACCACCAGGCCCGCCACGGCGGCGAAATGGTTCTCCAGCGCCCCCGCCTCTTCCCAGTGGCCCGTCACCAGAGCCCAGACGAAGGTGGCCGAGATGGCGACGGTCAGAAAGAATTCGGCGGTGTTGACGGTGCCGATGGCCTTGCGCGGATCGTGACCGGCGCCGACCATGGTCGAGGAGACGGTCGGACCCCAGCCGCCGCCACCCACGGCGTCGAGGAAGCCGCCGACCACGCCCAGCGGGGCGGTGATCCAGGCGGGCAGATGACGATGCGGCACGTCATGCCCGGCCCGCCACAGAATCCAGGCGCCGATCAGGGCCAGATAGCCGATGATGAAGGGCTTGATGATCGCGCCGTCGATCCCGGTCAGGACATAGGCGCCCAGAACTCCGCCGATCACGCCCGCGATCGCCAGCGGCAGGAACAGCCGCCATTCGACATTGCGGTGCCAGGCATGGCTGCCCGCCGAGGCGGCGGTGGTGAAGACCTCGGCCGCATGGACGCTGGCCGAGGCTGTGGCCGGCGGCACGCCGAAGGCCAGCAGCACCGAAGATGAGATGACGCCGTAGGCCATGCCCAGGGCGCCGTCGACCGCCTGGGCCAGGACGCCCACCATCAGGAACAGAAGAAAGGTGTCCATTCAGCCCTCAGCCTTGCTTCGCATCAGGCGCATTGCGCGGCCGTCTTGGCAATGGCCGCGCATCGCTTTTGATCCCGGACGCCGGGGGATCAGGCGGCGGGCTCCAGTCGCGCCAGGGCGTCCAGAACGTCGCGACCCGTATAGGGCTTGATGACCATGGCGGCGGCCAGTTCGGCGTTGGCGGCGGCCGCGCTGACGTCGCCGGACAGGAAGATGACCGGGGTGCCCCAGCGCGCCTTCAGGCTGCGGGCCAGGTCGACGCCTGTGGCTTCGCCCGACAGGTTGATGTCCAGCAAGGCGGCGTCGATGGGGTGCAGGGCGGTGGCGGCTTCGGCGGCCTCGGCGCTGTGGAAGGGGCCGACGATCCGGTGCCCGGCGGCGTCCAGCGCCTCGGTCAGGGCGGCGGCGGCCTCGGCGTCATCCTCGACCAGAAGCACGGTCAGGGGCTCGACCTGCGGCGCGGCGGCGGGCGTTTCCGCCGGCGCCTGGCGCACCAGGACGGCGCGCAGGAAGGGCCACAGCTCGGCGGCGGGGCGTTCGGCGTCCAGGTCGAAGATCTTGGCCAGAGCCTTCAGCTCGGTCTCGGCCTCGGCGGACACGGCGGCGTCCGGCCGCTCCAGAAGTCCGTCGTAGAGGGCGCAAAGCCGCGCCACATTGGCGTCCGCCCCGACGCTGGAACCCGCGTTTCCATCGAACATGCCTGTCTCCTGTCAGTTTCAGCCCAGGTGGAGCTAGGGTGTTTGCAGGTGCGAAGAAACCGACCTGACGGGCTTGTGACGACTGTTCACAATCGCTCCATCTGCGCGTGTTCGGGCCTTTTCATCGACAGGAGGCGGCCCGGCGGCTATGGCTCCGCGCTCGATTTTCCTTCGAAGGACGCTCCCTTGCGACTGCCCCAGGCCCGGCTCGATCAGGTGCTCGACCGCTTCCATCAGGTGGAGGCCCGCATGGGCGCGGCGTCGGACGGCGCCGAGATCGTGCGCCTGTCGAAGGAGCATGCCGAGATGAAGCCGGTGGCCGACGCGGTGCAGACCCTGGCGCGCGCGCGCGCCGAGGTCGAGGACCTGCAAGCCATGGCCTCGGATCCCGAAATGGCCGCGATGGCGGCCGATGAGCTGGAAGCTCTCAACGAGCGCCTGCCCGAGCTGGAGCGCGAGGTCGCCCTGCTGCTGGCCCCGCGCGACGCCGA
>JALAGW010000140.1 GCA_022712235.1 Brevundimonas sp.
ACCCCCGCCTCCGCCGCCAGCAGCGAAACGGGATTGATGTCCTTGGCGTAAAACATCGTCAGTTAGAAAAGGACTACCTCACGGAACATTATGGCCATAGAATAGACCTCTTCGCCGGCGCTGCATCCCGCGATCCACACCTTCAGGGAGGGATAGGTCCGCAGGTGCGGCAGCACCTGTTCGCGCAGGGCCCGGAAATAGGCTGGGTCCCGGAACATCTCGCTGACCTGCACCGTCAGGAAACCCAGCAGCCGCGGCAGCATCTCCGGATCATGCAGGACGCGCTCCTGAAGGGCCGTCAGGCTGGGCAGGCCGAAATGGCTGCGCGCCTGGAGCAGGCGGCGCTTGATCGAGGCCCGCGCATAGTGACGGAAGTCGTAATGATAGCGCTGGAACAGGGCCTCCAGCAGCAGCTGGATCTCTATGTCCTCCACCGCATGGGGCGCGACGGCGTTCAACGGGGCATCCAGACGCGCACGAGCGAGAGCAGCTTGTCCACGTCCAGCGGCTTGGCCATGTAGTCATTCGCCCCCGCCGCCATGCAGCGCTCCTGGTCGTCGGGCATGGCCTTGGCCGTCAGCATCAGAACGGGCAGATCGCGCCAGCGCGGGTCCTTCCTCAGTTCGCGCGTCGCGGCCAGGCCGTCCATGACCGGCATCATGACGTCCATCAGGACCAGATCGATCGCCTGCTCGGGATCTTCGGCGGACTGCTCCAGGCGCTCGATCGCCTCCTTGCCGTTGCGCGCGATCTCGACAAGGGCGCCGCGCGGCTCCAGGACATTGGTCAGGGAGTAGATGTTGCGCACATCGTCCTCGACAATGAGGATCCGTCGCCCTTCCAGCACGGCGTCGCGATGGCGGGCCTTGCGGATCATCTTCTGCTGCTCGGGCGGCAGCTCCGAGACCACCTGGTGAAGGAAGAGGGAAACCTCGTCGAGCAGCCGTTCAGGCGACTTGGCGCCCTTGATGATGATGGAGTTGGAATAGCGACGCAGTTGCTGCTCATGCTCCGGCGACAAGTCGCGGCCTGTGTAGACGATGACCGGCGGATAGCCCTGCCCGCCCTCGCGGCTGAGGGTCTCCAGCAGGGAGAAGCCGGACGCGTCCGGCAAGGTCAGGTCGAGGACCATGCAGTCAAAGGTCTGGCTCTTGAGCTGCTCGAGGCACTCCGCAGCCGTGCCGACGCCCACGGTCTCGACATCACCCGATTCCAGCAGCTTGCTGACCGCTTCGCGCTGAACCACGTCGTCCTCGACGATGAGGACGCGCCGCACGGTTCGCGTGAGCTTCTCCTCGAGCGATCGCAGCACCTCGGCGAGCGCCTCGCGTCCCACGGGCTTCACCACATAGCCGACGGCCCCCAGCGACAGGGCGGTCTGGCTGTGATCGTCGGCGGAGACGACATGGATGGGAATATGGCGGGTGTCGTCGTCGCGCTTGAGCACGTCGAGGACGGTGAGGCCGGACTGGTCCGGCAGGCCGATGTCCAGCACGACGGCGTTGGGCCGATAGCGCTTGGCGAGCTTGAGAGCCTCCTGGGCCGTCCCGGCCAGAATGCACTGGAACCCCATCTCGCGCGACAGGTCCCGGACAATGGCGGCGAAGCGATCGTCGTCCTCCACGACCAGAAGCAGGCGACGTGTCCCGGCCAGATGATCGCGGTCATCGTCCAGGGCCCGGGCGAGCGTCGCCGCCTCCGCCGCTCGAGGGGTCGGAGCCCGGGCCGCCGGGATCGGAGCCACGCCGGAAGGCGCCTCTCTGGGCGCCACGCGCGAGGCGTCATAGGTCCGAGGAAGGATCAGGGTGAAGACGCTGCCTTCGCCGGCCCGGCTTTCCAGACCAATACGGCCGCCGAGCAGGCGCGCCAGTTCGCGCGAGATGGACAGGCCCAGGCCGGTCCCGCCGTAGCGGCGGCTGATGGTGCCGTCCGCCTGCTGGAAGGCTTCGAATACGCTGTCCTGCTGGTCCGGGGCGATGCCGATGCCCGTATCCGAAACCGCGAAGGCCACCTCGTCCGGCCCGGCCTCCGAGATCGACAGGATCACCTTGCCCTTTTCGGTGAACTTGAAGGCGTTCGACAGAAGGTTCTTCAGGATCTGCTCAAGCCTTTGGCGATCCGTCTCGAGCCCGTCATCGCCCGATCCCAGGTCGATCTCGAAGGCGAGGCCGCGATCGTCGGCCACCGGCTGGAACATCTGGCGGATATCATCGCCGAGGCGCTGCAGGGACACCGCCTCCGGACGGGCCTGGATATGGCCGGCCTCGATCTTCGACAGGTCGAGAATGTCATTGATCAGGGTGAGCAGGTCGTTGCCCGAAGACTGGATGGTGCGGGCGTATTTGACCTGGTCTTCCGACAGGGTCTCGTCGGGGTTGTCGGCCAGGAGCTTCGAAAGGATCAGCAGGGAATTGAGCGGCGTGCGCAGCTCATGGGACATGTTGGCGAGGAAGTCGGACTTGTACTGGCTGGCCCGCTCCAGTTCCCGCGCCTTGAGCCCCAGGGCGGCCGATCCGCGCTCCAGATCATCGCGCTGGGTTTCCAGCACCTGAGCCTGCTCCTCGAGCTGGCTGTTGGTCTGTTCCAGCTCAGCCTGCTGTTGTTCCAGACGCACCTGGGATTCCTTGAGCGCCCGCCCCTGCTCCTCCAGCTCCTCATTGGAGACCCGCAGTTCCTCGCTCTGGACCTGGAGTTCTTCGGACTGCCGCTGGGTCTCCTCCAGCATGTCCTGCAACCGGGCCCGGTAGCGTGCTGATCTCAATCCCGTGCCGATCAGCGGCGCGGCTTCCTCAAGCAGCGCGAGGAGACGCTCGTCGGGAAGACGAAGGAAGCCCAGTTCAAGAACAGCGTTGATCTCGCCGTCCGCGCGACCCGGGGCGATGACGAGGTGCCGGGGCTTGGAGCGTCCCAGCGCCGAGCCGATCGTCAGATAGTTGTCCGGCACCTCGGGCACCGTCAGGGCGCGCCCTTCGGCGGCGACCTGCCCCAGCAGGCCCTCGCGCGGACCGAAGCGCTCCGGGACAGGCGCGTCGGCGGGAACGCCGAGGGCCGCGACACGCCGGAACACGCCGCCCTCGCCCTTGAAGAGGGCGGCGGCCTGAACATCGGCGTAGCGCGCCAGATAGGCGAGGATGCTGGCCGCCAGCTGTTCTACGGACTGATCGCCCATCATGGCGTCCGCCAGCCCCACCTGGCCCTTGTGGATCCACTCCTGGCGGGCCTTCTGACGGGCGCTGCGGCGGATAAGAGCGTAGACGCCCAGGGTCAGGCCCGCGCCCAGCAGGCCGGACAGGACGCCGCTGACCAGGGCTGTGCGATAGGCGGCGTCCATCTCCTCGAGACGGGCGAGGCGGAGCTTCTGCTCCTCCTGCCTCATCAGATTCACCTCGCTCCGGATGGCGTCCATCTCCGCCTTGCCGCGATCCGTGTTCATCCGGGACACGGCGGCCTGCAGGCCCTCGCTGCGGCGCGCCCGGATGGTGGCGTCCAGCTCGGTCATCTTGGCGTCGACATGCCTGCGGACCTGGCTCAGATGGGCCTGCTGCACCGGGTTGTCCCGGGTCAGGCGCGCCACATCCTCCAGGCGCCGCTCCACGGCGGCCGCGGCCATGTCATAGGGTTGCAGGTAGAGAGGATTGCCCGTCAGCAGATAGCCGCGCTGGCCTGTCTCGGCGTCCTGGACGGTCGACAGAAGGTCGTCGACGGCGACGATCACCTGATGGGTGTGAATGATCTGCTGATTATTCGCCCTCAGCACCTGGACGTTGAACCAGGCCACCCCGCTTGTCGCCAGAAAGAAGGCCAGAACCAGGGCCAGTCCTGCTGCGGACCAGGCTTCGGTCTTCGAGCCCGCGGGCGGGCGACGGAACAACATCATCAGCAGTCTGACCTCGGGTGAGCGACGGGAACCTCCCTGCCTAGAGGGCGGAGCCGTCAGCGCAATAACCTGTGCTGGTTTTTCTCGGCCTGGGCCGAGGCCATCGGTCGCACGCTCCAGCGGCGCACGCCGGCAAACAATCACCTCAGGGCGTGAACTGGATCGTGCGGGCGAACTGATAATCCTTGCGGCCCGGCTCGACCTCGGCGTCGCGCATCAGGGCGATGGCCGCCTCAGCGAAGCCCAGACCGGGGTGGGTCTCGCCCAGGACGCGGCAATCCTCGACCCGCCCTGCAGCCCGCGCCGTGCACTCCAGGGTCACCGCTACAGTCAGAAGGGGGGCCGGCGCCTCATGCTGCGCGGCCGCGGCAGATCTTTCAACCTTCGGGAGACGGTCGATCTTCGGCGACGCATCCAGCAGGATGGCCGCGGTCAAGGCCAGGATCATCATTGCAAAACCCTCCGTTTCCTTAACCGGGCGGGTCGCGATCTGTTCCAACGGCGCGGCCGCTTGTGGCGAACAAGGCGAGGTTGGATGCCTCTTGCGACCGGGCGTTTACGGCAGCCGGCCCCCCGTCTTGCGACGAGGGGCCGGCCTCGATCCTGAAGCAGCGCATCACCGCTCAGCAGGCTCGATCGGTTCCATAGGGCGTTGGACAAACCCTATCGATTGTAGCGCGCCCTTTCCTCGGCGATCTGCTCAGCGCTCCAGGGCTCAGCGGCCGCGTCAAACCCCGACCACCCGTTCTCGCGGTAGGCCGCGCCGCGCGACAGGGAATCGAACCCCCGCCGGTCGTTGAGAAGCGTCTCGACACGGACCCGATCAGACTCCTCGGTCCTGACGCTCACCAGGGTCCCGCCGCGACGGACGCCTTCGGCGTAGACCTGGGCCTCGCCTTCGTCATGGCCGGCCTCCTTCAACGCGCCCAGCAAGCCGCCGGCGGCGCCGCCGACCGCAGCGCCCGCCGCAGCCGCCACCGCGGTCGAAGCGAGCCAGCCTGCGGCGACCACGGGGCCCAGGCCAGGAATCGCCAGCATCCCCAGACCGGCGAGCACGCCCGCCCCGGCGCCCAGGACGCCCCCGGTCGCGGCGCCCTTCCCGGCTCCCTCGGCGACGTCGTTCTCGCCGTCGCCGTTCATGTCGCCGAACCGGCGCCCGTCTCCCGAATGGGCATGACCGTCGTGCCAGTTATCGGAATTATTGGAGATAAGGCTGATCCGGTCGGAGGCGACGCCGGCCCGCTCCAGGGCGGACACGGCTTCAAGCGCATCATTGTGATTGTCAAAAAGTCGCGTGACTACGGCCATTTGAAGCTCCTTCTTTATCTAGTTTCTTAGTTGGCGGAGGCGCTGACCGCGCCCTTGTAGTCGACCGACACCTTGCTCTCGGCGCCATTGCGCGTCGCGGTCGCGCTCCAGATGCCCTGGGCGTCCTGGCTCATGGGCCCCACCACGGCGTAGCCCTGCTTCTCGATCGCCGAGCGCGCCTGGGCTTCGGTGAAGGAGTTGGCGCCCGGCGTCAGGGCCGCGTCTCCGCCTGGCGCGGTGTCGACGGCGGGATTGCGCGGGGCTTCGGATTCCGACACGACCGGCCCTTCGACACGGCCCTCGTCCGCCTTGTTGTCTCCGCAGGCAGCCAGCAGGAATACTGTGGCGCCCAAGGCGATGATCGCTCTCGTCATTCGGCTTGTCCTTTTTGGTGATGGCGAAAAAACAAGCCCCCCGTCCGGAAGAGGGTTCCCCCTCTTTCGCCCCCCTCATGGCCCTGACCGCTCGCTATCGCCGCCACGCCTGGCCTGGAGCGGGATGAGACCTCTACCCGACACAAGGGAGACGGGAGGGCAGCCGCGCCTCAGCGAGGCGATAAGGCGGCGCTCGCCCTCACGGGCTCGACCAGCCGAGGACGCGCAAGGCCGCACGCGGGCGCTCGTCCCCGGTGAAGACCAGGGCCGCACCCTTGCTCCCATGACCGGGCACATAGTCGAGCGTGGCCTTGGCTGTTTCGCTCCCGCTCACGCCTTCAACCTCCACGGCGGCGGCGGTCAGGTCGCCCCGGTTCACCACGGTCACGTCCATGACCCAGCCGCCCGCGCCTCTTCGAACCGACTCTGCCTGGACAATGAGGTCAGGCGGCCTCGCCTCGACCACGACGGCCCGCGCGAGGGTCCCGATGACGCCGAGGATCACCGCCAGGCCGATCAGGGCGCACAGGCCTTGAAGACGCGAGGGTTGCGAAGCGCTGGAAGAGAGCTTGCGGCTGGACATGGCTAGACCAGAAGCCGCGCCGCCGCCGCGCCTATGGCGGCGGGAAAGGCGAGAGTGACGACATTGGCGACCAGCGACTGGAGCCCGTGGCCGTCGAGACCGCCGAAGGTCCACAGCATGGCGAAACTGGCGACGAGGCACAGGGCGTAACCTGGCAGAGTGAAATCAATGAAGGCGCGCAGCGGAGACTCCTTTTCCTCCTGACCGGCGAAGCCCGCCTCAAACACGATGAGATGCAGAAGAACTATGGACAGGAGCAGGACGCCGAGCGCCCCCAGGGGCGTTGTGCGATAGGCGATCAGCCGCATCTCTTCCGTCGGCGCCAGGTTCATGGCGAAGTAGAGGGCGCCGGCCAGCATGAGGAAAAGCTCGCCGGGGTAGGAGGCCTGATCCTCGTCACCCTCCCCCCCTCCGTTCGAGAGCTGACGTCGGGCCACAAGCGCCCCAAGCGCGGCCGGGACGGCCTGCAGCGAGACCTGACCGACGGCTGAGGCCAGGGAACTGTGGTCCAGAACATTGAAGAGGGCCAGCAGCCCGCCGGCCGTGACAAAGCCCGCCGCGAGCGCCGTCAGGGTGTCGAGGAGGTTGTTCAAGGCCCCGCGACGCGCGGAGAAGCCTGCATAATGGGCCAGCCCAAAAAGCACAGGCAGGGACACGACGACAAAGGCCAGGCGTCGCTCGGGCGTCGCGGCGTGCCCCAGGGCCCACATCTCCATCGTCATGAGAAGCGGCAAGCTGAACAACAGCGCGCCGCCGAAAGCGCGGCCCAGGTCCCGAACATAGCCGGCCTCGTGGGATTTGCGGGCGGCGACGGCGCTCATGGTCTAGTCGGAGACAGCCGCTGCAGCCGTCGCAACATCCGGCGCGGGCGGGCCTGCGTTGTCGAAGGCTCGGGCGTCAGCCGCTTGCTGGGCGTCTGTCGGATTCTGATTGATGAAGACGCCGTTGGCTGCGGCCCAGATCGCGAGCAGCAGGACGGCGACCGCGGCCGTGGAAGCGACCAGTATGGCGAGCACCCGGGCTCCGCGCCTTCCGCCCCGGACATAACGAGCAGCGACAGGGCGCCCCTCCCGGACGGCTTGGGCGGCCTTGGCGTGACGGCGGCTTTCTTCGGGGATCATTTGACCTCTCAAACGGCTCAATAGGGCAACGCCGCCTCAGCCTGGCTGTTCCTCGCCGCCCCCGCGAGCAGATGGACCTGCAGCCTCGCCGGATTGAAGCGACCCGATCTGTCGCGCAGCGGGCGAACGACAAACCGGACCGTCAAGCAGGCCTCCCCCCCGGGAGACCGCATCGAGGCCAACAGCCCGCCATGGCGCCGGTTCCACCGGCGGTCATCTGGGTCGGGAATCCGACCCAGGGCTTTCCCGATATCGATCCCTTCGAGCCATGAGATCCGGATTGTCGGGATCAAGGCCCGGGGCCCGCGGCCCCCGGGCCAAACTCTGGAACCCTGCGAGACGGGGCGACGTTGGGCTGGCTCCAGCGCTTAAGGAGAATTCGTATGCTGAAATGGGCCCTTATCTTTGCGGTCATCGCCATCGTCGCTGGCCTTCTCGGGTTCGGCGGGATCGCCGGCGCCGCTGCGGGGATCGCCAAATTCCTCGCTATCCTCGCCTTGATCGTATTCGTGGTCTTCCTCTTCCTGGGCTTCACAGCCGCCAAGAAGATCACCTGAAGGAGAGCCTGGCCGCCGACGGCTAACCTCCCGATCGCCTCGGGGACACGGCGGCCAGGCGAGTCCGCGGCCCTCCCTGGAGACGTCGCGGCGTCCGTCTTCCTGCCCGCCGTCTCACAGCGGAGGCGCGAAGAGCCGACATGCGCTTGAGACAGGAGGGCCCGGCTATCGGGTCCGGGGCCTTCAGAACCGCGCGCCAAGTCGCGCGAAACCAACCTATGTGAAGAACAAAAACGCCGAAGCCATGCTGTTGGTCTAAGGCCATGAAGAATCAGTCGGAAACCCATCACGAAACCCGGCACACCGCGTCGCTTGAGCGGATGCTGTCCAGTTTCGGGCCGCTTGGCGCCGACGACATCGCCTATATCCGGGACTGCTTCACCGGGGTGCTGCAGACCCATGCGGCGGGAAGCCCGGTCATCCTGGCTCCGGAGCGCAATGAAGCCAGACTGGTCTTCAAGGGCTGGGCCGCACGCGGCGCCATGCTGGAGGACGGACGTCGCCAGATCGTGGGCCTCAATCTGCCCGGCGAGATGATTGTCGCATCCGGCGCGGTCGACACCGACATGCTGGTCTGGGCCCTGACGGACGTCGTCACGATCGACGGCACCGCCTTCTGGACCGGCATGTCCGAGCTGCGGACGCAGAGTCCGCCGCTGCTGGAGGCCTGGAGGCATTACCGCACGGCCGAACGCCTGCGCATGGCGCGCCAGGTCATAAGATTGGGTCGGCTCAACGCCTACGAACGCACAGCCCATCTCCTGCTGGAGCTCCACGAACGCCAGGCGCGTCTGGGTCCCGTCGTGGCGGGGGTGCTCCATCTGCCTCTGACCCAGGATATTCTTGCGGACATCCTGGGCCTCAGCGCCGTTCATATGAACCGAACCCTGCAGCAGCTCAGGCGCAACGCCCTGGTCGATTACAGAGCCGGGCGGGCGGTCCTGCAGAACCTCACGAGCCTGGCCCAGGCCGCCAACCTGAGCGCCGACTGCGGTCCAAGCCTCTGACGGCGGGCATCGCCGGGGCGGACGAGAGAACCTCGCGTCCGCCGGAGGCGGGTTAACCCATGTTGTTTGATCTTGCCCGGAGCAGGATCAGAATGCGCCCTTGCCGAGGAGGTTGGTCATGCCTCGACCTGAAGAGCTCTGGCGGCGTCTCGTCGCCTTCTTGCTGGGCCGGACACCCGAGATGCGGACGTCCCGACGCCTGCCCCGTCCTCATTGGCCCCGGCGCTCCGGGCGTCACTGAAGCACGGCCTTCGGGCACCTCACGCCTTGCCGCCCGGACAGGCTCAGACCGGATCGCGCCCCAGGCGCAGGTAGGTCGGATCGAACTCCGCCACCCGCACCAGCCGATTCCAGTCCAGGATCCTGATGTTGCGTCCGCTCCATTCGACAAGGCCGTCGGCGCGGAGTTGGGCCACGGATCTGTTGACGTGGACGGCCGAGAGGCCAAGCACATCGGCGAGGATGGCCTGGCTGAGAGGCAGTTCCATCCGATGTCCTTGCGCCCGCTCCACGGAGGCCAGACGAAGATAGACCTCGCACAGGAAGTGAGCGAGCCGCCCGAAAGCCGTGCGCCGCCCCAAACCCGCCAGCCATTGGCGGTGCACGGCGGCGTCGATGAGGGTCTCCAACCACAGAAGGCGCGTCAGGTGGGGTTGGGTCTGGGAAATGAAACGCAGGGCCTCATGGGGGCAATAGCCCACCTTGCAGTCCGTCAGACAGACCACGCCATGATCCATCGGACTCATCAGAAGGCTATGGAGATCGACGAAGTCGCCCGGGACGTTGAGTTCCGTGATCTGGCGCGCGCCGTTCATCAGCACGACATAGCGCGCCGCGAAGCCTTCGAGCAGAAGCGTGCTTCGGGACGGGCGATCATATTGTTCGACGATGTTGTCGCCGGCCTTCAGGGTGACAGGCGGCGCGACCACGTCCGCCAGAACGGCCTTTTCCTCGTCAGAGATGAAATCTCGACGCGACAGCTTGTCGATCAGGGGACTGATCAGGATGACCTCCAGAATCCGCACCGCCCACTGCGGCAACGCTTGCAAAACCATCCAGCCCTTTCCCGGTTCCTCCGCTGCAGGCCCTACGTCGTCCAGCCGCGCGGGCGCGGTTCACCGGCCCCCGGCCTCCTAACCCATGTAAGTGGTGACCGCCCCGCCATGGGCCACACTCCCCCTCTTAGGAGTGCGACATGCAGACCACGACCGGCCTAGCAGCCATGGCCTCTTCCCCTCGCTCTCGTCTTGAGGTTCAGGATCACCCGGTCTTCCAGGCCCTGCCCGCTGACGCCCAGGCCCGGATAGAGGCCTGTGGTCGCAGGGCGTCGCTGGCGGCCGGCGAGGTCCTGCCGAACGACGGCGGGCTCTACTTCATCCTCTCGGGCGTGGTCGGCCTCTTCCCGGGCGGCGGCCGCATCTGCGTGGCCGCGGTGACAGCCGGATCCGTCCACGGCTGGGACCAGGCTCTTGAACCGGGCGCCCGTCGCCCGGAGGCGCGAGCCCTGATCGACACCGTCGTCTGCCGCGCCGCCGCCGCTCCCCTCGTGGAGGCCATGGGCCGGGAATGGCTGACCCGTCTCGTGGCGCGTCATGCGACCGCCCGTCTTGACGCCCTGGCGACGGAGGCGGCGTGCAACGCCTCTCACCTGGTGCCCGAAAGGCTGGCCAAATGGCTGGTTCGGCTCCACTGCGGCGGAAACGGCGCG
>JALAGW010000141.1 GCA_022712235.1 Brevundimonas sp.
CGCAGATCATGCGCTCGGTGCGGACGGCGCACGAGCCCGAGATTGCGCCCGCCATGCTGCAGATGCCGACCAGCCTCAGATCGGCGTCCGGCTCGGTCGTCGAGGAGATGGCGCCCATGTGGATCACCGCCTCGATGCGGTCGGCGTGACGCTCCAACTGCTCGAACAGCTCTTCGGGCGCCCACAGATCGGCGATGGGGTGTTTGGCGATGTTCTTCCACTTGGCGAGGTCGGCCGTCTCCAGTCGGTCGCAGACGACCACGTCCCAGGCGCCGCTCTCGCACAGGCGAGCGACGATGTTGGAGCCGATGAAGCCCGCGCCGCCCGTGACGACGATCATTCGCGGGGTCATGCCTTGTCTCCGGTCATCTTCTCGATGGTCTTGGTGGTGGAATAGCCGTCGGCGAAATCGGCCAGACGGACCACCCCGCCCCAGCTTTCGACCTCAGCGGCGCCGACCACCTTGTCCTTGGTGTAATCCGAGCCCTTGATCAGCACATCAGGCTTGAGCCGCTCGATCAGGGCGATGGGCGTGGGGTCATCGAAGGCGGTGACGCGATCGACGCTGGCCAGACCGCCGATGACGGCGGCGCGGCTGTCCAGATCATTGACCGGCCGCCCCTCGCCCTTCAGGCGGCGCACCGAGGCGTCGGTGTTCAGCGCCACCACCAGCCGGTCGCACCAGCCGCGCGCCTGCGCCAGATAGGCGACGTGGCCACGGTGCAGGATGTCGAAACAGCCGTTGGTGAAGCCGACCTTCAAGCCCTGACGCTTCCACGCCTCGACCTGATCGGCCAGTTCGTCCAGCGGCGTGACCTTGGACTGGGCCAGGGCCGCGTGCTGGCTCATCTCGGCCTCGATCAGTTCGGCGGGCGTGACGACGGCGGTGCCGCTCTTACCCACGACCACGCCCGAGGCGAGGATGGCGAACTGCACCGCCTGCTCCAGCGTCGCGCCCGCGCCCAGCGCGAGGCCCAGCGCGGCGAGGCAGGTGTCGCCTGCGCCCGACACGTCGAACACTTCGCGCGCCCGGCCGGGGAAGTGGGTGACGCCGCCGCCCCGTTTCGCCAGCGTCATGCCCTTGCCCGCGCGGGTGACGATGACGGCCTTGGCCGTGGTGGCGTCCAGCAGAGCGGCCAGCGCCGTCTCGACCTGTTCGTCCGTCTCGGTCGGCAGGCCGGTGGCGCCCGCCAGTTCGCTGGCGTTCGGCTTGATGACGTCGACCGCGCCATAGCGGGCGAAGTCGCGGCCCTTGGGGTCGACGATGACCGGCGCGCCGTATTCGGCCCCGGCCCACAACGCCGCCTGAATGGCGCCGTCGTCCACCACGCCCTTGGCGTAGTCGGACAGCAGGATGGCGCCCGCGCCCTGAAACACCGCCTTGTCGGCATAGCCGGAATGAGGCCCAGCCTCGTCATCCAGTCGCAGCAGTTGCTGGCCGGCGGCGACGAAGCGCGTCTTGACGATGGTGGCGGCGCCTTCGGGCCGGATCAGGGCGTCCTCGATCCGATCCTCGGCGGCGATCAGTTCGGCCAGTTCAGCGCCCGCCGCGTCGTCGCCCGCCACGGCGCCCAGACAGGCCTGACCGCCCAGGGCCGCGACGTTGCGCGCCACATTGCCCACGCCGCCGGGCATGGCCACGGTGCGGCGCGCGCGCAGGACAGGGATCGGCGCCTCGGGCGAGATGCGGCTGACCTCGCCATAGACATAGCGATCCAGCATCAGATCGCCGACGCAGGCGACCTTCAGGTCGCGCACGCGCTCCAGCAGGGACTGCAGGGCGCCGAGATCAAGAGAACGTTCAGCCATGACGCCGAACTAGCGGATTCACGCCGCCTTCGCCATCGGCCCCTTGTGACCGAGCTTGATGGCCAGGTCGTCGAAGGCGATCAGTTCGGCGGCCAGGGCCTCGAACTGGCTCAGCGGCACCATGTTCGGGCCGTCCGAAGGGGCGTTGTCCGGGTCTTCGTGCGTCTCCATGAAGACGGCGTCGACGCCGACCGAGACGGCGGCACGGGCCAGGACCGGCACGAACTCGCGCTGACCGCCCGAGGACGTGCCCTGCCCGCCCGGCTGCTGGACGCTGTGGGTCGCGTCGAAGACGACCGGGCAGCCGATCTCGCGCAGCACCGGCAGGGCGCGCATGTCGCTGACCAGGGTGTTGTAGCCGAAGCTGGCGCCGCGCTCGCAGGCCATGACGTTCGGATTACCCGCGTCCGTCACCTTGGCGATGACGTTCTTCATGTCCCAAGGGGCCAGGAACTGACCCTTCTTGATGTTGATCGCCTTGCCCGTGGCGGCGGCGGCCAGCAGCAGGTCGGTCTGGCGCGACAGGAAGGCCGGGATCTGCAGCACGTCCACGACCTCGCCGACCGGGCCGCACTGGGCCTCGGAGTGGACGTCGGTCAGGGTCGGCAGGCCGGTGACTTCGCGGATTTCGGCGAAGATCGGCAGGGCGTCCTTCAGGCCGATGCCGCGCGCGGCGCTGGCGCTGGTGCGGTTCGCCTTGTCGAAGCTGGTCTTGTAGATGATGCCGAGGTTCAGACGCTCGCCGATCTCCTTCAGCGCGTGTGCGGTTTCCAACGCATGCTGGCGGCTCTGCATCTGGCAAGGACCGGCGATGAAGACGATGCGGGCGCCGCCGCCGATGACGACGGGCGTCTTGAGGCCTTCGGACAGGGTGATGACGGCGTTCGGAGAGGTCACGGCGGCGCTTTCAACTGGTTTCAACGGCGGTTCGCGGGCCTATGCCGCGACTTTAAGTCGGACAGGTGGCGTCGCGGATGCGTTTTCGCAACTTACCCGGCGACTCAGGCCCTGACCATCGGTCGTGCGATCATGGTAATCTGGCCTCATGAGCCCCTCCGACGCCCCCTTGATCTCGACCGAAGCCTTGGCGACCCAGTTGGGCGCGCCCGGATTGAGGCTGATCGACGCCAGTTGGTGGCTGGACGGGCGCGACGCGCATGCGGATTTCAACACCGAGCGACTGCCCGGCGCCGTATTCTTCGATCTGGAGGCCGTGTCGGATCGCAACACCCCCTACCCGCATATGCTGCCCTCGCCCGGCGACTTTGCCGAAGCCATGGGCGCGATGGGTGTGTCCGACGGCGACGACATCGTCGTCTATGACTCTCAAGGGTTGTTCTCGGCGGCGCGAATCTGGTGGGCGCTGCGGGTCATGGGCGCGAAACGGGTTCGCGTGCTGGATGGCGGCCTACCGAAATGGCGCGCCGAAGGACGGCCTCTGGAACATGGCGCAGTCGAGCCGGGATCGCCTGCAATCTTCTGCACCGAATTCAACGCCGAAAAGGTCGTCGATCTCGAACAAGTCAAGCAAGCCTTGGACGAGAAAGTTCAGATCGTGGATGCCCGTGGCGCGGCGCGTTTCCGCGGCTCAGCTCCCGAACCGCGCGCTGGCCTGCGTTCCGGTCATATGCCGGGCGCGCTCAGCCTGCCCTTCGGCCAGTTGCTGAATCCGGATGGAACCCTGAAGCGCGGCGCGGTGCTGGAAACCGTCTTCCGTGAGGCAGGGGTCGATCTGGCCCGCCCGGTCATCACCAGTTGCGGGTCAGGCGTCACCGCCGCCATCCTCAGCCTGGGCTTGGCGGAATTGGGTCGCCCCTCGCGGCTCTATGATGGGTCATGGGCCGAATGGGGCGCGCAACCTGACACGCCGGTTGAAATCGGCTGACCCTCAGACCGCCGTCGGGACGGTCGCGCCCGAATCATCCTCGCCGCGCGACACCACAACGGCGACGACCAGATCGCCGGTGACGTTCAGCGAGGTCCGACACATGTCGAGGAAGCGGTCCACGCCCAGGATCAGGCCGATCCCTTCCGGCGGCACCCCCACCATGGCCAGGATCATGGCGATGACCGGCAAGCTGCCCGCCGGAACGCCCGCCGTGCCGACTCCGCCCAGAATGCAGACCAGCATGACGATGAACTGTTGCCCCAGGCTCAGATCGACCCCGAAGAACTGCGCCAGGAACAGGACTGTTACGCCTTCAAACAGGGCCGTGCCGTTCTGGTTGGCCGTGGCTCCGACGGTCAGGACGAAGCGGGCGATCTTGCGTGGCAGGCCCAGGTTCTGTTCCGCCACCCGCAAAGAGACCGGCAAACTGGCATTGGACGAGGCCGTCGAGAAGGAGACCACCATGGCTTCGCGAATGTCGCGAAAGAACTTCAGCGGCGACATGCCGCCCAGGGTGGCGATACAGATTGGGTAGACAACGAACATGTGGATCGCCATCGCCCCAACCGCAACGGCGACAAAGGCCGCCAGCCGCACCAAAAGGTCCCAGCCGAACAGGGCCGCCAGATTGAACATCAGGCAGGCGATGGCGACGGGCGCCAGCCGGATGACAAGGTTGATGAGGTTCATCATCACCTCGAACACCCCTTCGATGGTCTTCTGCAGGCTCTCCGTCGCTGGCCCTCTGGCCAGCACCAGGCCGATCCCGATCATCAGTGCGAAGACCATCACCGGCAGGATCTCGTTCTGCGCCGCCGCCGTGATAACGTTGGGCGGCTCCAGATCCAGGTAGAAATCGCCCGCCCGCG
>JALAGW010000142.1 GCA_022712235.1 Brevundimonas sp.
CGACATGGGCACCATGCCAACGGCCCCGGCCCCGGCCCCTGCCGCCGACCCGCATGCGGGGCACGACATGAGCGCGATGCAGAGGGCTCCGGTTCAGACGCCTGCGGCGGATCCTCATGCGGGTCACGACATGGCCCCGGCGACGGCGCCTCAAACGACGGACAAGACCTGCACCTGTCCGAAATGCGCCGAGGGCGCCGCGGCTCATGATTTCGCCATGCCCGGCGCCACGTCGGCTGACCCCCATGCCGGCCATGACATGGGCGACATGTCGGCGGCTCCGGCCGCTGACCCTCATGCCAGTCACGACATGGGCGCCGCTCCTGCTGCTGCGGCTGATCCCCACGCCGGTCATGATATGAGCGGGATGCAGTCGGCGCCGGCGGCCGATCCCCATGCGGGTCACAACATGGGCCAAACGCCCGCCGCCGATCCCCACGCCGGGCACGACATGTCGGCCATGACCGGCGGCGCGCCCAATATCCCGACCAGCGTGGACGCCGTCGGCGGGCGGATGGTCGAGACGCCGCCGCCCGCCGCCGCCCGCGCCGCACCCGCCCATGCGGCGGACCTGCTGTTCGATCCCGCCGCCATGGCCGCGTCGCGTAGGCAACTGCTGGCCGAGAACGGCGACGTCCGCATCACCGCCGTCCTGATCGACTCCATCGAGGCGAGCTTCGGCGACGGAGAGAAGGGCTACGGCTGGAACGCCCAGGGCTATACGGGCGGCGACATCAACCGCTTCTGGTGGAAGACGGAAGGAGAGGGCGACTTCGACGGCAAGCTGCACGACGCCGAGGTCCAGGCCCTCTACAGCCGCGCCGTGGCGCCCTTCTGGGACGTGCAGGCGGGCGTGCGTCAGGACTTCCGTCCTGACGGCGACGACACGACCCATCTGACGGTCGGGATTCAAGGCGTCGCGCCCTATTGGTTCGAGATGAGCGCCGCCGCCTTCCTGTCGACCGAGGGCGACCTGACCGCGCGCGCCGAGGCGGAATACGACCAGCGCCTCACCCAGAAGTGGATCCTGCAACCGGCGATCGAGATCGCGCTGTCGGCCAGTGATATTCCCGAGCTGGAGATGGGTTCGGGCCTGACCTCGGTCACGGCGGGGCTGCGCCTGCGCTACGAGATCCGCAAGGAGTTCGCCCCCTATGTCGGTGTTGAATGGAGCCGGTCGTTCGGCGACACGGCCGATTACGCCAGGGCGCGCGGCGACGACGTGGACGCGACGCGCTTCGTGATTGGGATCAATGCCTGGTTCTGATGCGATGACATGAGCGGGCGGTGGACGGGCCAATGGTCGCCGCCTTGCATGATCTCCGATTGCGTGATGGGCGTCGCGAAGATGCTGGCGAACTGGGGCTCACAACTCTAGGCTCTGTGAACATGACGCGAGCAAGGAGGGGCCCATGCGCGGACAGGTGCTGACGTTTGACAGCGGAACGGACGAGGGCGCGATCATCGGAGACGACGGCGCTCGCTATCGCTTCTCCGGCGTGGACGTTCAATCTTCATCATCGCCGCTGGAGCCGGGCCAGAGGGTCGATTTCGTTGGGGGCGAAGATCGCCAGGCGAAGGAAATCTTCGTCATGCGCGCCGTGGCGCCGGACCGGGGCCAGAACGCCACGGGCGCGCGACGCGGGCAGTTCGATCTGGGGCGGGTGATCCAGCGGACATTCACCAGCATCAGTCAGAATGCGGCCGTCTTCTTTGGCGCGGCGGTGCTGTTGGTTGGGGTTCCCAGCGTTCTGGCGGCCTATGGGCAGGGCGACCTGATGACGGCGGCGTCCGGCTCGTCTTTCCTGTTCGTCGCCTTTGGAACGGTTCTCTATCTTGTCGGCCTCTATATTCTGCAGGGCGTAGTGGTGAAGGCGGCCGTCAACGGCTTTCACGGCAAGACCACTTCGTTCGACAGCGCGCTGGGCGTCGGCATTCAGATGTTCCTGCCTTTGCTGGGCCTGGGAATCGTGGCGGGCTTGGGCATGATGCTGGGCTACGCCCTTCTGATCGTGCCAGGCGTGATGCTGACGGTGCTGTGGTCCGTGGCGGCGCCGGCCGTCGTGGTCGAGAAGCGAGGCATCATGGAGGGCCTGCAGCGCAGTCGCGATCTGACGCGTGGCTATCGTTGGCCGGTCTTCGGTCTTCTGGTGATCTACCTGGTTCTGAGCTGGATTGTCGGCGGAGCGATTGGCGGCTTGAACTTGGCGCTGGGCGGCAGCTTTGACGCCAGCCCCAATCTCGGCCTCAACCTGATCACCACGCCGATCGTGAACGTCCTGTCCGGCGTCGTGGCCTCGGCGGGCGTGGCGTCCCTCTACTACGAGTTGCGCACGGCCAAGGAAGGCGCCGGCCCCGAGGACCTGGCCTCGATCTTCGACTGATCCGGCGGCGATCAGACGTCGTGCTTGTCGCGGCGTCTGACGCCCATCAGCAGCTTTTCCTCCAGCCGGCCACGCAGGGCGGCGTAGTAGGCGCTGAGGAAATCGGTATCGCTTTGGAGCGGATCGCGGGTCCAGCCGATCTTGGTCGCGATGCGGTCAGCCACGGCGCGTTTGGTCTTGCGGTCGCCCTGGCGCAGGACCGATTCCAGAACATGCAGTTCCTTGGCGCCATAGGCGTCGATCTGGGCCGTAGTGAAATCGTAGGCGGTTCGACGGGGCGCGCCGTCGTCCGCCATGTCGCGGCTCAGCTTGCGGCGCGGCGTCCGCACGACCCAGGTGCCGCCGACCAGATCGCCCAGGCGCAACCGGTCCTTGTTGAACAGGGGGAAGAAGACGAAAATCCCTGCCCAGACGAAGGCCAGAAGATACATCCAACTGTCCACGCCGCCTTCGCCGGCGCGGGCGAACAGCACCGACAGGGGCAGGAAGACCTCCAGTTCGCGCATGGCGTTGCGGGCGAAGACGGATTCGGCCCTCAACCTCCCGCCGTCGCGTGAGGCGACGCGCAGGCCCATGATCCGTTTGCCCGGCGTGGCGGCGGCGGCCGACAGCTCGAACGCCGTGAAGTAGAAGTTCCGCAGCAGGAAGAAGACGACCAGCCAGAGCACGGCGATCATCTCGGCGCCGGCCCGGCCCGCCGCGCCGATCGCGCCGATGCCGGTGAGGATGATGATCAGGGTGAAAGCGCCCAGGACGGCGACGATGATGGCCGCGTCCAGCATGAATGCGGCGGCCCTCTGTCCCGCATCGCCGATGTTCAGGCGCAGATCGACGCCTTCCGGCGTGATGAAGGCGCGTTCGGTCGAGCTGGAGCGGACGGGCTCAACGGACATGGGGGGCCTCGCGACGGTGGGCATAGAAGTAGAGGCCCCACACCACGGCGGTCGCCGCCGCCACGGCGTAGCGCGCGCCTGTGTCGACGATCAATTGTCGACCGAAGCCTTCCAGCAGACCGGCCAGCAACAACATGACCACGACCCCGCCCATGACGGTCCCGGCCGTTCGTCCGGCCTCGACGGCGGCGTCCAGGCGCCGCTTTTGGCCGGGGAAGGCGACAGACCAGCCGATGCGCAGACCGGCGGCGCCGGCCAGAACGACGGCGAACAATTCGGTCACGCCGTGGATCAAAAGCCAGCCGCCCAATTCGACGCCCAGACTTCGGCTGGCGAACAGGGCGAAGAAGGCCCCCAGGGTGGCGCCATTGTAGAGAACCAATAGGGCGGTCGGCAGGCACAGGGCGAACCCCAGGGCGAAGGCCAGCAAGGCGACCTGGGCGTTATGGGTGAACAGGAAGGCGGCGAAGACCGACAGGCCGTCCGCGTC
>JALAGW010000143.1 GCA_022712235.1 Brevundimonas sp.
GGGTGATCGGAATCTGCTGGTCGCGCAGGCGCTCCAGCTGGCTCATGGTCAGCAGACGCGAGGTCGAACCGGGGTTGCCGGCGACGAAGGTGACGTCGCCCTCGGCCGGGGCGTTGGGGTTCCACTTCAGATGGTTCGGCGTGGCGACCGGCTTGCCGTCCTCGTAGGCGCGCAGGAAGGCGGCGTCGAGGGCGTAGCGGGGGAAGTTGAAGTTGTCGGGGTCGCCGCCGAAGAAGGCCGCCTGGAACTCCGGCGCGAAGGCCAGACGCACGTCCTCATACTTGCGGAACTTGTAGAGGGCGTACTTGCCGCCGCGATAGAAGCTGATGACCTGGCAGGTCAGCTTGCGGTCGTCGCCGCAGGCTTCCTTCTGGATCTTGTCGATCTCGGCCGAACGGGCGGCGACGAAGGCCGCGCCTTCCAGGCCCGCGCCGGCGCCGAGCACGCGCTCGGTGACGTCGGTGATGTCAGTCAGGACCTCGGCGGTCTGGCCGGGGCAGGTCTTTTCTTCTTCACGCGTGGCCGGCATCCAGCCGTTCTTGACGTAGTCGTTCTGGGCCGTGGACAGGTCCTGGACGCAGGAGATGACGCAGTGGTGGTTGGTCAGGATCAGACCTTCGCCCGACACGAACGAGGCCGAGCAACCCTGCAGGCGCACGGCGGCGTTGCGCACGCGATCCAGCCACGACTGGTCGATGCGGGTGCCGTACTTGTCGTTCACCGTCTGGATCGGGAAGTTGTCGAACGTCCACATGCCCTCGTCGGCGCGGGCCGGAGTGGCGGTTGCGCCGGTGACGGCGGCGGCGACGCCCAGGGCCGCCAGCGAGGCGGTGAAGGAAAAGGTGCGACGAAGCGACATTCAGGCTCTCTCCCGAGCGCAAGGCACGGCGCCTCGCGTCTGTTATTGTGTAACTAGCGCCGTCGATGGACGGGCCTCAAGCCCCCTTAGTGCCGCAAGACGTCGGGGGGAAGCCGCAGCCTTACCCCGATTTAACTTGGCCCCGGCCCGGAGCCCCGTCAGATAACACTGCAAGTCAGGGGTTTGAGACGCGTCATGTCACTCGCGCTATCCACGCTGCTCTTTGAGTGGCGACGTTATATGGCCGCCGTCATGGCGCTGGCCCTTTCGGGTCTGCTCGTGCTGGCGATGACCGGTGTCTTCATCGGCATCGGCAAGGGCTTCACCGCCCAGATCGAGCGCTCGAACGCCGACATCATGATCCTGCAGCCTGGCGCCAAGAGCCTGATCAACGGACCGTCGGGCGTGCCGCGCCGCTTCATTCCTCTGGCCTACAACCACCCCGCCGTGGTCGAGGTCCAGCCCCTGGACGGCGCCGGCGGCACCTTCCAGTCGGTCAAGGAAGTCGACCCGACCCGCAGCCAGGCGGACCGCGCCGCGCAAGGCGCCCCGCGTCAGAAATTCGTCCAGTCCAGCATCATCGACACCACACCGGGCTCGGTCACCATCCCGACCGACTATTCCCAGGAACTGGTGGACGCCCTGCGTCAGCCCTACACCGTCGCGGTCGACGAGACGGCCCTGACCACCCTGGGCGTCAAGCTGGGCGACAAGGCCCTGTACAACGGCCAGACCGTCACCGTCGTCGGCGTGACCCGCGGCTATCCCAACATGATGCAGCCCGGCGTGGTCATGTCGCGCGACACCCTGCGGATGCTGGGTCAGGCCGACACCGGCCCGCGCGTCGGCCCGCTGATGATCAAGATCAAGGACCCGTCCCAGGCCCCCGCCGTCGTCGCCGAACTGAACAAGATGGGCAACGGCCAGTGGAAGGCCTGGACCCGTCAGGAACTGGCCGACGCCAACGCCGGCGCCATGTTCGAGGAAGGCATCCTGGTCATCATCATCGGCGGCTGCGTGGTGCTGGGCATCATCATCGGCGTGGCCATCACCTGGCAGACCCTGCGCGGCGCCATCATGGCCAACATCAAGGAGTTCGCCTCGTTGCGCGCCCTGGGCGTCGGCATGGGCAGCCTGCGCCGCATCGTCATGGAGCTGAGCTTCTGGGTCGGGGTGGTCGGCGTCGCCGCCGCCATCGGCCTGACCTGGCTGCTGTCGCTGTTCGCCCTGTCCAAGGCGGTGATCATCGCCCTGCCCCTGCCCCTGTTGATCGTGGTCGGCGGCGGCCTGATCGCCATCTCCATGCTCTCGGGCTTCCTGTCCATGGGCATCCTGAAAAAGAGCCAACCTGCGGACCTGCTGCGATGAACATGCATACGAAAGTTCAAGGCAAGCATGGCGAGTTCGCCATCGAGGCCAAGGGTCTGATCAAGCGCTTCAAGTCCGGCAAGAACTATGTCGAGGTCTTGAAGGGCGTGAATTTCGACGCCCGCCACGGCGACCTGACCATGGTCATGGGGCCGTCCGGCTCGGGCAAGTCGACCCTGATCGCCGCCCTGTCCGGCCTGCTGAAGCCTGAGGCCGGCCGGGTCGACGCCCTGGACGTGGATGACATGTGGAAGCTGTCGTCGGGCCGGCTCGACAAGTTCCGCCTCGATCACTGCGGCTTCATCTTCCAGGGCTTCAACCTCTTCCCGTCGCTCAGCGCCCTGCAACAGGTGACGACGGTGCTGAAGTTCCAGGGCCTGACCCCGGATCAGGCGAGAAAACGCGCCACCCTGGCCCTGGAAGAAGTCGGCCTGGGCCATCGCCTGCATCAGCGCCCGGCGGCCCTGTCCGGCGGTGAAAAGCAGCGCGTCGCCATCGCCCGCGCCCTGGCCAAGGACCCGCAGATCCTGTTCGCCGACGAACCGACCTCGGCCCTGGACGGCGAGAACGGCCAGGTGGTCATCAAGCTTCTGCGCCGGGCCGCCACCGAGCATGGCGCGGCGGTCATCTGCGTGACCCACGACCCGCGCCTGGAAGCCTGGGCCGACCGGGTCATCCATATCGAAGACGGCGTGATCATCGACGATCAGCGCCGCATCCCCAATCCCGAAGCCGTTCTGGCCTCGCACTAGACACCGATCCTCAAGGACGCCCTCACATGCCCGCTTTCCTGAAAAACAAATGGCTCTGGATCGGCCTCGTCGCCCTGATCGTGGTGATCATCGGCTTCGGCATGTTCCAGAAGGCCCAGGCCGCCAAGAAGGCTGAAGCCGCGGCCGCCGCCGAGAAGAAGGTCGAGAGCCCCTATGCGGCCATCGCCAACGGCAAGGTCGACATCGAGGGCGGCATCATCCAGATCGCGGCCCGCCGCGGCGGCGTGGTGCGCGAAGTCCTGGTGCAGGAAGGCGACCGCGTCACCGCCGGCCAGATCCTGGCCCGTCAGGAAGACGATGAACCGCGCCTGGCTCTGCAGACCGCCGCCGCCAACCTGTCGGAAGCCGAAAGCCAGCTGCGCCTGATCAACGTCGACATCGCCACGGCCCAGCGCGAATACGACCGCCTAGCGCGGCTGAAGGACAGCAACTTCGTCGCCGCCCAGCGCCTGGATCAGGCTCGCGACGCCATCTCGCAGGCCCAGGCTCGTCTCGGTTCGGCCCAGTCGGCGGTCCAGACCGCCCGCGCCCGCCGCGACCAGGCCGCCTATGACGTCGAACTGACCGTCATCCGATCGCCTGCCGACGGCCGCATCGTGCGCCGCTACGCCAACCCCGGCGCCGGCGCCTCGACCCTGAACGTGTCCAACATGTTCGACCTGGAGCCCGACGCCCCGCGCATCGCCCGCGCCGAAATCGTCGAGGCCGACATCCCGAACGTCACCGCCGATCAGGCCGTCGAGATCACCCCGGAAGGCGACCCGTCCAAGGTCTATGTCGGCAAGGTCCTGCGCCGCGCCGCCGTCTTCGGCGCCCGCAAGCTGGCCTCGGACGACCCGTCGCAACGCACCGACGAGCGCGTCGTCGAGGTGGTCGTGGCCGTCAACGACGCCCCCCTGCTGATCGGCCAGCGCGTCCTGGTCAAGTTCATGAAGCCGGGCCAGACGGCCGGCGCCAAGCGCGACACCAATGTGGCGGGCGTCCCCGCCAGCCGCTCGATGCAGACGCCGGCCCGCCGCTAAGGCGACAGTGACCGGAAATGGAAAAGGGGCCTCGCGAGAGGCCCCTTTTTAGTTGTTTGTTGACAGCCTCCCTTCCCCCTCGAGGTGGGAAGGGTCGGGGATGGGGGTGAGTGCGCGACATTGAAGGTCGAGCGCATGAGGCGGTCCGCGCCTCCCGTGAGCTACAGGACCCGGTCTGCCTCCACCCCCACCCAACCC
>JALAGW010000144.1 GCA_022712235.1 Brevundimonas sp.
ACGCCAACCGGCAGGAGCATGTGCCGGACTGCATCAAGCTGACGCCCGGCAAGATCGAGGGGCTGCGCTGGCTGCCGCCGTCGTGCGGCTATCGCCGGGTGCACGAGGGGCGGGGCCTGGCCTGGTGGCATCCGCTGATCTCGGGCGATCCCGAGACGGTGCATACGGCGGGGGTGTCGATCCGCCGCCAGACGATTTCCGAGACGGCTCTGGCGACCGAGGAGGACGCCCTGGATTTCGAGGCGCCGGAATGGATGCTGGAACGCGGGTCGAAAAACCCCGGCTGATAACGTTTCGTTCGCCAGCATAGGCGAGAAGGAAGGCAACGGGAGGGGTCGCCTTTGTCATTCACCAGCAAGAGCATCGAGGCGCTCGACGCCCCCGCCGGGCCTTTCCATCGCCTGGTCGACCTGGCGGCGACGATGTTCGATTGCCGGGCGGCGGTGGTGACTCTGCTGACGCCGACCGAAGCGATCATCCGCTCCAACGCCGGGTTATGTTCGGCGCGGACGCCGCGAGAAAACAGCCTGGCGCCTCTGGTGACGGAGCTGGGACGCGGAGCGGTGCTGGTGATCCCGGACACGACGCAGGACCCGCGCGTCAGAGACCATCCGATCGTGGCGGGGCACGCCAATCTGAGGTTCTTCGCCGCCGCCACCCTGTGCGGGCCGGATGGTCTGCCGATCGGGGCGCTTAGCGTCCTGCACGACCACAGCCTGCCCATGCCCAGCGACCGCGAACTGGAGCAGCTCAAGCTGCTGGCCGGGATGGCCGAGGACATCATCGCCGGCATCGAAGCGGCGCGCATCCGTGACGAGCGTCTGGAGACGCTGCGACTGGTCGAGCAGATGTCCGGAGTCGGTCACTGGCGGCTGGAGCGCAACACCGGCGTCGTCGAATGGTCGGACGAGGTCTATCGCATTCACGGAGTCGAGCGGGAGAGCTTCGACCCCAATCTGCACAGCGCGCTCGACTTCTACGTCGAGGGCGATCGCCAGACCCTGGCCGATCTGATCCAGCGCGGGATCGAGAACGGCGAGGGCTATCTGGCCAAGCTGCAGATCGTGCGGCCGGACGGCGAGGAGCGCCGGATCCTGACCCACGCCGAGACCGAGGTCGACGAGACGGGCCGGGTCGTCGCCATGTTCGGGGTCTTTCAGGACGTGACCGAGCAGGAGAAGGTCCTGACGCGGGCGCGACGCGACGAGGGCCGCTATCGCCTGCTGGCCGAGAACGTCGGCGACGTCATCACCCGCGTGAAGATGGACGGGTCGAGCAAGTATATCTCGCCGGCCATCCAGCAGCTGCTGGGATGGACCTTCGAGGAGATGAGCGGCCAGTCGACGGACTATGTCCATCCCGAGGACCGGCACCTGGTGCTGAAGGCGATCGGCGAGGCGGTGAAGACCGGAACCCCGACCCGGCTGGAGCACCGGGCCGTGCACAAGAACGGCGCCGTCATCTGGGTCGAATGCACCTTCAAGGCCCTGAAGGACGAGAACGGCCATGTCGACGACGTGGTGGTGGTGATCCGCGACATGACCCAGCGCAAGATGCTGGAAGGTGAGGTCATCGAGGCCAGGGATCGGGCCGAGAAGGCCGCCCAGGCCAAGAGCGAATTCCTGGCCAACATGAGCCACGAGCTGCGCACGCCGCTGACCAGCGTGATCGGCTTCTCGGGCCTGCTGCAGGGGTCGGAGGCCCTGCCTGACGAGGAGCGGACCTATGTCGAGCGGATCGCCACCGCGTCCGAGGCCCTGCTGGGGGTGATCAACGACATCCTCGACTATTCCAAGCTGGAGGCCAACGCGATCGAGATGGACCCCGAGCCCTTCCAGGTCGCGGCCCTGGTCGACGGGGCGGCGGCCATTGTCGAGAGCCAGTGCCTGGCCAAGGGGCTGAGCCTCAAGGTGGTGGTCGATGCGGCCATGCCCGAGGTCCTGACCGGGGACGCCGGGCGGCTGCGTCAGGTCATGCTGAACTTCCTGTCCAATGCGGTGAAGTTCACCGGCAAGGGCGGGGTGACGTTGCGAGTCGGCGGGGCGCCGGACCTTGACGGGCGATGGCGGCTGCGGGTGGCGGTGACGGACACCGGAATCGGCATTCCGGCCGAGAAGATCGAGGTCCTGTTCCAGCGCTTCTCGCAGGCCGACGCCTCGACCACGCGGCTCTATGGCGGGACCGGGCTGGGGCTGGCGATTTCGCGCCGGCTGATCGAGGTCATGGGCGGCGAGATCGGCGTCGACAGCCGGCCGGGCGAGGGGGCGACCTTCTGGTTCGAAGCGCCTCTGGCTCAGGGCGTGGCGGTCGGGCGGCTGGCCAGCGGCGAGGACAATATGACGACGCCGGGCGGCATGGTCGGCGGGCGCATCCTGATGGCTGACGATGCGCCGGGGAACCGGGAGCTGGTCAGCGCCATCCTGCGCGGTCTGGGGCTGGAGATCGATACGGTCTGCGACGGCGCGGAGGCGGTGCAGGCCATGCAGACCGGCGCCTATGATCTGGTGCTGATGGACGTGCACATGCCGGTCATGGACGGGCTGACGGCGACGCGGGAGATCCGGCGGATGCAGGCGGGGACCGGGCATCGCACGCCCATCCTGGCGCTGACGGCCAATGTGCAGGCGGATCAGGTGGCGCGCTGTCTGGACGCGGGCATGGACGGGCATCTGGCCAAGCCGATCCAGATCCCGGAGCTGGCCGGGGCCCTGGCCCACTGGCTGGCGGGCGGCGATCCGGCGGCGCTGGCGAGCTAGGGTTTTTTGATCCTCCCCATGAAACGGGGAGGTGGCGCGGACGCGCAGCGGACGTGACGGAGGGGGCGACGGCGGCCTTGGCCGATATTGCTCTCAACAGATCGACGTTTGCGTCGCCCCCTCCACCGCTTCGCGGTCCCCCTCCCCATGAAATGGGGAGGAAAGAGGCGTTATTCCGCGGTGGCTATCGCAGTCGCGCTGCGCAAACCCTGAAATTTGCCGGGATTGGTTCGTGCTCGCGGCTGTGCGCCAGCCTGGGGACGCTGGTGCGCTATGGTTCAGGCATGGCGGGAAAAGCGGAGGAGACGGAGTGGCGGGCGGCGGTCTTCGACCGGCTGAAGGTCCTGACCGACGAGGCGATCGCCGTGGTCGCGGCCGCCGCGCCGACGACGGACGTGGCCGAGGCCGAGAAGCGGGCGCGGGCCGTCGGGGTTCTGGCGCGGACGGCCAAGGCGGTGGCGGCGCTGAAGCCCGCCCGCAAGACCCCTGATGAGGATGAAATGAGCGAAGACGATCGTGATGTCAGCGACGCCGAACTGGCCGGGCTTCAGGCCGAATTCCTCACCCGTGTCGATCATCTTGTCGGAGTGTTCGAGCGCAAATCGCTTGTTGCTGGAATGGGCGGAGAGTGTCCCGCGCGAGCAGCGGGCGGCGGCGTTGAGGGAGGCGCTGAAGGCGACGCCGAAGCTGAGCGACGAACAGGCCTGGCCGCGTGATCTCGCCTGGCGCACCTGGGTGCGGCTGGGAGGGCGGGGGTCGGGCAAGACT
>JALAGW010000145.1 GCA_022712235.1 Brevundimonas sp.
CAGAGCCCGGTTGAAGCCGGTCAGACCGGTGACGTCGCAGATGGCGCCCATGGCGGCCAGATCCAGCCACTGGCGGATGTCCGGCTCGGTCTTGCCTTCAAACAGTCCCCGCGCCCGCGCTTCGCGGTTCAGCGCCACCAGCAGGACGAAGACCACCCCCGCCGCCGCCAGATTGCCCTGCCCCGAGGCGCAGCCCGGCCGGTTCGGATTGACCACGGCCAGACAGGCCGGCGGCTCCTCGCGCATCATGTGGTGGTCGATGACCACGACCTTCAGTCCGATAGCTGCGGCGTGGGCCACGGCCTCATTCGCCGCCGCCCCGCAGTCCACCGTGATGACCAGATCAGCGCCGCGGCTCTTCAGTGTGTCGAAGGCCCGGGCGCTGGGGCCGTATCCCTCGGTCAGGCGGTCCGGCACATAGATGGGCAGGTCCGCGCCCAGGTTGCGGAACCAGCGCACCAGCAGGGCCGCGCTGGAGGCGCCGTCCACATCATAGTCGGCGAAGACATGAATGCTGCTGCCCGTCTGCAAGGCGTCGATGATCGCCGTCGCCGCCGTGTCCATGTCCATGAAGCTGGAGGGGTCAGGGAACAGGGCTCGCAGCGTCGGGGTCAGGAAGTTCCGCCCCTGATCCGCCGCCACGCCGCGCGCCGCCAGGGCGCGCGCCATCGGCTCGTCCAGATCCAGGGTCTGCATGTGGGCGCGGATGGTCGCCGCCTCGGCGGGGCGCTGCCGCCAGGCGCGCCCGGACAGGGAGCGCGAAACGCCGAGAAAGGCGGGACTGTTTCCACCGTCAGCCATGAGGAATCCTTGTCAGCCCGGCCATCATTCCGGGATTCTGTCGGCCAGGCGACGAGACGTCGGTCAGGGACGCGGGCGGTCGATCGGCGGCGGCGCGGCGGCGCGGCGGCGCAGACTTTCGGCGAAGGCCTCGACCTCCTGCGGCGTCTGGGCGCCGATCGGGGCCATGCGGGCCGGATCAAAGCGTTGCTGGATCGATTCGACGAAGGCCGCCGGGTCGCTGTCCATGGTCCAGTCGATGCTGGCCACCTGGGTCGCCAGCCTGGAGCTGTCAGCATTCAGCGCGCCGACGTTCGCGGCGATCTGGGCCGGTTGCGGCAGGTCCGTCGGCGTCGCCGGGAAATCGGCCCAGCGCGGGTATTGCCGATGGGCGTCCACCAGTTCCTGCACCCTGGGCGCGACAGGCGAGGTCATGTCGGTCTGCGGGTCGAACGAGCCGACGCAGCCGCCGGTCAGCAACAGCAGGCCGATCGTCGTCGGCAGGATCGTCTTTTTCGCCAGGAATACGTTCATCTCGACCCCGGTCATATGCCATCATCGCTCCCGTAGGAAGGCTCGCGACCTGACGCGCGCCGGTTACCGGAGGTTCGCCCATGGCCAAGCGCCCGACCAAGGCTCCCCCCGCCCCGCTGCCCGCTGCGGCGGCGCCGCGCAAGTCCGGCCGTCCGACCTCGGCCAAGCCGCGCGCCAGGAAGGCCGCGCCGCCGCCCGAAGCGGCTCCCGAATCATCGGCCGCCTCCGCACCGCCTCCGTCGCCCCAGCCCGAGGCGGCCGATCCCTTCGCCTTCGGCGCTGATCAACGGCAGTTGCTGGAAACCCTGTCGCTGAACCTGGCCAAGGCCGCCATGACGGCCCAGTCGGCCATCGCCGAGGCCGCCCTGTCGCAGGCCGACCGCCCCGCCGCCCTGTCGCCCGATCCGTTCAATGTGGCCCCGGCCATGACCTCGGTCATGACCAGCCTGGCCGCCCGCCCCGAAAAACTGTTCCAGGCCCAGGCCGACCTGTTCGGCCGCTATATGGACCTGTGGTCCACGACCGCCCGCCGCGCCATGGGCGAAGAGGTCGCCCCCGCCCCCTCGACCGACAAGCGCTTTCGCGACCCGGCCTGGAGCGAGAACCCGGTCTTCGACGTCATGCGCCAGTCCTATCTGGTCACCTCCGACTGGATGAACGGCCTGGTCGCCAGCGTCGAGGACGTCGATCCGCGCGTGAAGCGCAAGGCCGAGTTCTTCACCAAACTGCTGACCGACGCCTTCTCCCCCTCCAACTTCCTGGCCTCCAACCCGGCGGCGCTGAAAGCCCTGGCGGACACGGGCGGCGAATCCCTGGTCAAGGGGATGCAGAACTTCGCCGCCGATCTGGAGCGCGGAAACGGCAAGCTGAAGATCAGCCAGGCCGACTACGGCCAGTTCAAGGTCGGTGAAAACGTCGCTACCGCCCCCGGCCAGGTGGTCTGGCGCGACGAACTGTTCGAACTGATCCAGTTCGACGCCGCGACCCAGACGCAGGCCGCCATCCCGCTGCTGATCTTCCCGCCGTGGATTAACAAGTTCTACATCATGGACCTGCAGCCGGCGAACTCGCTGATCCGCTGGCTGTCGGCCCAGGGCTTCACCGTCTTCGTCTGCTCCTGGGTCAACCCCGACAAGGACAAGGCCGGGTTCGGTTTCGAGGAGTATCTGAGCAAGGGCGTCTATCGCGCCGTCGAAAAGACTCTGGAACAGACCGACCAGAAACAGCTGAACGCCGTCGGCTACTGCATCGGCGGCACCCTGCTCGGATCGGCCCTCGCGCACATGGCCGCGAACAGGGACGAACGCGTCGCCTCCGCCACCTTCTTCGCCGCCCAGCACGACTTCGCCGAGGCCGGCGACCTGCTGCTGTTCACCGACGAGCACTGGCTGGCCGAGATCGAGCAGCAGATGGACGCCGCCGGCGGCGTTCTGCCGGGCGCGGCCATGGCCGACACCTTCAACGCCCTGCGCGCCAACGACCTGATCTGGTCCTTCTTCGTGTCCAACTACCTGATGGGCAAGGCGCCGCCCGCCTTCGACCTTCTGTTCTGGAACGCCGACCAGACGCGAATGCCCAAACGCCTGCACCTCGACTATCTGCGTCAGATGTACGGCCGGAACGCCCTGGCGAAGGGCGAGTTCGAGATCGGCGGCCAGAGCATCGACCTGTCCACGGTCAAGACGCCCCTCTATTTCCTGGCCAGCCGCGAGGACCACATCGCTCCGATGAACTCGGTCTATCGCTCGGCGCGCCTGTTCGGCGGACCGGTGACCTATACGCTCGCGGGATCAGGCCACATCGCCGGGGTCATCAACCCGCCCGTCGCCAACAAATACCAGCACTGGACCAACCCCGCCCTTCCCGAGACGCTCTCGGAATGGCAAGCCGACGCCGAGCAGCATCCCGGCAGTTGGTGGCCCCACTGGGCCGCCTGGCTGCATGAGAAATCCGGCGAGCAGATCGCCGCCCGCGACCCGGCGACCGGCCCGCTCAAGCCCATCGAACCCGCGCCCGGCGCCTATGTGAAAGTGAAGTCTTGAAGCGTATCGAACCCAACTTGCTGCTGGCCCTCGCCACCGCCGTCCCGCTCGCCCTTCTGGTCGCCACCGCCAGCCTGTTCGGCGAGCCGGGCAATACGCTGAAGTATGTCCTGATGGCGGTGCTGTGCAGCGTCCTGTTCGTCGTGCTCAATGGGATGCTCGCTAGGCGCATGGGCACGCAACGCCCGCCGATGATCCATCCCGAGGCCGCCTCGACCGCCGTCTGGGCCAGCCTCTTCCCCCTGCTGCTGATCCTGGCCGCCGCCATCCCGGTCTTCTTCCCCGGCTTCGACTACGGCCTGCTGATCGTCATCGGATCGATCTGGTTCGGCGTGACGGTGGAATCCGCCATCAAGGCCCGTCAGGCGGGATGACGGCGCTCATCGCCGGCGCCCTGGCTGGCCTCCTGCTGACAGCCGACGCCGCTTCCGCGCAAGACAGACCCATCCAGGCCGACAAGATCATTCTCGTC
>JALAGW010000146.1 GCA_022712235.1 Brevundimonas sp.
CCCGACAAGAAGACCGCGAAAACCCTCCCCCCCCCCCGCCTTAAGGGGGGCGGGGGACCGCCGCCGGCGGTGGCGGGGGCGGCTTCAGGCGGTATCGCTTGGGGCTTGCCCCCTCCACCACATTGTGGTCCCCCTCCCCCGCTGAAGCAGGGGAGGATTACGGCGTCGCGGCGCGGGGCCGTTTCATAAAACTTGCATCATTCGACCGGGCGCCCATGTCAGCAGGCATGGCCGTCGGGTCATCCGCGAACGCATGATCCCCGGCTCAACAGGGGCGGCGGGCGCGACGGGAAAGTAAGAGGACGAACGCCTGATGGCGCAGCGTGACTATTACGAGATTCTGGGGGTCGAGCGGACCATCGACGCCGCCGGCCTGAAGTCGGCCTATCGCAAGCTGGCCATGATCCACCACCCGGACCGCAACGGCGGCTCGGAGGAATCCCTCGCCCAGTTCAAGGAGATCTCCGAGGCCTATACGGTGCTGTCGGACGATCAGAAGCGCGCGGTCTATGACCGGTTCGGTCATGCGGGCGTGAACGGCGGCGCCGGCGGCGGCGACCCGTTCGGACGCGGCGGCGGCCAGGGCTTCCACGACATCAACGACATCTTCTCCCAGGTCTTCGGCGACGCCTTCGGAGATGCGTTCGGCGGCCGGGGCGGCGGACGCCAGCAGGGCGGCCCGCGTCGCGGCTCGGACCTGCGTTACGACCTCGAGATCACCCTGGAGCAGGCCTACAAGGGCGCCGAGGTCGAGATCGCGGTGCCCACCACCATGACCTGCGAGGTCTGCGACGGCTCGGGCGCCAAGGCCGGGACCAAGCCGACCATCTGCTCCACCTGCGGCGGCGCCGGACGCGTGCGCCAGGCCAACGGCTTCTTCCAGGTCGAGCGCACCTGCCCCCGCTGCGGCGGCTCGGGCGAGATGATCGCCGACCCCTGCACCGCCTGTCACGGTCACGGACAGGTCCGCAAGAACCGTCAACTCAGCCTCAAGATCCCCGCCGGCGTCGACGACGGCTCGCGCATTCGCCTGTCGGGCGAAGGCGAGGCCGGTCAGCGCGGCGGCCCGCGCGGCGACCTCTATGTCTTCCTGTCGGTGCATGATCACGAGCTGTTCGAGCGCGACAACCTGGACCTGCTGGTCACGGTGCCGGTGCCGATGACGGTGGCGGCGCTGGGGGGCGTGGTCGACGCCCCCTGCCTGGTCTCCGAGGCCTGCGACGGCAAGTGCAAGGCCACGGTCGAGGTGCCCGCCGGCGCCCAGACCGGCAAGACGGTTCGCATCAAGGGCAAGGGCATGCCCCACCTGAACGGCCGCCAGCGCGGCGACCTGGTGGTCGAGCTGTTCGTCGAGACCCCGACCGACCTGACCCCGCGTCAGAAGGAACTGATGCAGGAGCTTGCGGCCTCGTTCGGAGAGAGCCAGAATCCGCGCAACTCCAGTTTCGCCGGCAAGGCCAGGCGGTTCTGGGCCGATATTCTGGGCGGCGACGCCGACACTCCGAAAGAGACTGCGTGAGCGACATCTTCCACGCCGGCATCTCCGGCGCCCGGGGCCGCATGGGCCGCGCCGTTTCCCAGGTCCTGGACGCCCGCGAGGACGTGGTGGTCGCCACCCGCTTCGATCGCGGCGAGACGCCCGACCTGAACCTGTGCGACGTCGTCATCGACTTCTCGACGCCCGAGGCCTCGGTCGAGCTGGCCAAGGCCTGCGCCGCGCGCGGCGGTCCTGCCCTGGTCATCGGCTCCACCGGTCTGACGCCCGAACAGGACGCCGAGATCGAGGCGGCGGCGGAGAAGATCGCCATTGTCCGTAGCGGCAATTTCTCGCTGGGCCTCAACATCCTGATCGGTCTGGTCGAGCACGCGGCCCAACGGCTGGACGGCCGCGACTGGGACATCGAGGTGCTGGAGACCCATCATCGGCGCAAGGTCGACGCCCCCTCGGGCACCGCCCTGATGCTGGGCGAGGCCGCCGCCAACGGCCGGGGCCGCGATCTGGATGACCTCAAGACCGCCCCCTATGACGGCATCACCGGCCCGCGCGAGCCGGGGAAGATCGGCTTCGCCTCCCTGCGCGCCGGCGGCGTCATCGGCGAGCATACGGTGCTGTTCGGCTCGGACGACGAACTGCTGACCCTGTCGCATTCGGCCATCGACCGGTCGCTGTTCGCCAAGGGCGCCGTGGCCGCCGCCGCCTGGGTGCGCAACCGCCGCCCCGGCCTCTACGACATGCAGGACGTGCTGGGCTTCCGTCAGGCCTGACAAGCATGACCCGAAACGGCGCCAGCTACGGCATGACCCTGCGGGTCGCGTCGGCCTTCAGTTTCTCCCTGATGTACGCCCTGATGAAATGGGCGGCGACGCTGGAGCCGGTCTCGGCCGGCGAGATGGTCTTCTACCGCTCGATCTTCGGCCTGCCGGTGGTGCTGATGTGGGTGCTGAGCCTCAAGGGCGGCCTGGCCTCGATCTCGACCCGGCGGCCTCTGGTTCATCTCTGGCGCTGCGCCCTGGGGGTGACGGGAATCCTGCTGATCTTCCAGGGGTTGCGGCTGCTGCCGCTCGCCGACGCCACCACCATCGGCTTCACGGCGCCGATCTTCGCCACCCTTCTGTCCATCCTCTTCCTGAAGGAGAAGGTGGGGCGCCATCGCTGGACGGCGGTGGCCCTGGGCTTCCTCGGGGTTCTGATCATGGTGCGCCCCGGCGCCGAGGGCGCGCCGCCGTTGGCCGGGCTGATGTTCGCGCTCGGCGGCGCCTTCGTGGCCGCCTCGGTCACCGTCACCCTGCGTCAGCTGGGCAAGACGGAATCGGCCACCGCCATCGTCTTCTGGTTCTTTATCGCCTGCGCCTGTGTGGGCGGCGTTCTGGCCCTGATCGACGGCCACAGCCACAGTTGGCGCGTGCTGGCCATCCTGGCGGCGGGCGGTCTGGCGGGCGGCTTGGCGCAACTGCTGATGACGACCTCCTTGCAGCACGCCCCGGTCTCGGCCCTGGCGCCGCTGGACTATCTGCAGATGGTCGGGGCGGTGGTGCTGGGCTGGCTGCTGCTGCGCGACACGCCGACGGCGGCGACCCTGGCGGGGGCCGCCCTGATCGTGGGGAGCGGCCTCTACACCGCCTGGCGCGAGCACGTGCTGAAGCGCGAGATCACCCCCCCTTCGCCGAGTTCCTCGGTCTGAAGCGCCTGCCGCCATAGGTCCAGACGGGAGGAGCGCTCGACGATCAGCCGATCCAGGGCGCTGGAGGCTGCGGGGTCCCTCTGTGGCGCGATCATGCCCCAGATGGGGAAGGCGCGACGGGTGATCCGTTCGCGCGCCAGGACGACGATATCGTCGTGCCGTGCATCGAAATGCAGATGCAGCATCAGGATATCGAGGGCGGTGGGGCTGCCTTCCAGCAACTGGACGAAGACCTCGCCTCTGAGGGCCAGGGCGCCGGTGACGCCGACCTGGGCGTTGCGAAAGGCCGAGACGTGAACGATGTCGGCGACCTGCTCACCAGCCTGCTCTGGCGCCAGTCGGGCGCGACTGCAGTAGACGAGCTGGTCCAGCTGATTCATGCCGCTACGCTAGGTTGAAGAACGGCGCTCCGTAAAGTGCTGTTTGTTCAGCGACCCGTTGAGCCGAAGCCGCCGGCGCCGCGCGCGGTCTCGTCCAGGGCCTCGACCTCGGCCATGACGGCCTGGGCGTAGGGCGCAATCACCATCTGGGCGATGCGTTCGCCGCGCTGGATCTCGAAGGGCGCCTGGCCGTGGTTGATCAGGATGACCCCGACCTCGCCGCGATAGTCGCTGTCGATGGTGCCGGGCGAATTCAGGCAGGTGACGCCGTGCTTCAGGGCCAGACCCGAACGGGGGCGCACCTGGGCCTCATAGCCGGGCTCCAGCGCGATCTTCAGGCCGGTCGGGATCAGCCTGCGTTCGCCGGGCTGCAGGACGACCGGCTCGAACTCGGCCACGGCGGCGCGCAGGTCCATGCCCGCCGATCCCGTCGTCTCATAGGCGGGCAGGGCCAGGCCCTCGGCGTGGGGCAGGCGTTCGACGCGGACGGTGGTCATGAAGCAGTCTCTCAGGCCTTGAAGTGATCGGCGATGCGGACGGCGAGCTTCCTCGCCACCTCGGTCTTGGACTGGCGCGGCCAGGGTTCGGCGCCGTCGCGGGTGAACAGGGTTACGGCGTTGCCGTCGGAGCCGAAGACCTCGCCCGAGACATCGTTGCCGACGATCCAGTCGCAGCCCTTCCTCGACAGCTTGGCGCGGGCGTTGGCCTCCAGGTCGCTGGTCTCGGCGGCGAAGCCGACCACCAGTTTCGGACGTTTGGGTCCGGGCGCCGAGACGCCCGCCAGAATGTCGGGGTTTTCGATCAGGGCCAGGGACGGCGGTCCGCCCGGCTTCTTCTTGATCTTGCCCGAGGCCACGCCGTCCACGCGCCAGTCGGCGACGGCGGCGCTCATCACCGCGATGTCCGCGGGCAGGCGGGCCTCGACAGCGGCTTTCATTTCGATGGCGGCCTCGACCCAGACACGGGTGACGCCGACCGGCGCGTCCAGGGCCACCGGGCCGGAGATCAGCGTTACATCCGCCCCCAGCTCGGCCAGGGCGGCGGCCACGGCGTAGCCCTGCTTGCCGCTGGAGCGGTTGGTCAGGCCGCGCACGGGGTCGATGGGCTCGAAGGTCGGCCCGGCGGTGACGACGGCGGTCTTGCCGTTCAGGGGGCGGCCGTCGGGTCCGGCCAGCAGGCGGGCGATTTCGTCGAAGATGACGGCCGGTTCGGCCATGCGGCCGGGCCCGAACTCGCCGCAGGCCATCTCGCCGTTATCAGGCCCGACCACGGCCACGCCGTGGAAGCCGTCAAAGCTCTTCAGCCGCTCGACATTGGCCTGAACCGCCGGGTGCAGCCACATGCGCACGTTCATGGCGGGGGCCAGCAGCACCTTCTTGTCCGTGGCCAGAAGCGTGGTCGAGGCCAGGTCGTCGGCCATGCCGTTCGCGGCCTTGGCGATCAGGCCCGCCGTCGCCGGCGCCACCACCACCAGATCGGCCCAGCGCGACAGCTCGATATGGCCCATGGCCGTCTCGTCCTCGGGCATGAACAGGGCCTGGCGCACCGGATGGCCGGTCAGGGCCGCCAGCGACATGGGGGTGACGAACTCGGCCCCGGCGGGAGTCAGCAGGCTCATCACCTCGGCCCCGGCCTTCCTGAGCAGGCGCGTCAGCTCCAGCGCCTTGTAGGCGGCGATGCCGCCGCCGACGATCAGCAGGACCTTGCGGCCCGAAAGCGAGGATGCGGTCATGCAGGAATCTCTAGCGGGGCCGCATGACGCCGTCGAGACAGGGCTTCTTCAAACAGAAATGTCAGTAGGAACATTGCGCGAACGTGCGCTCTGTGCATACCTGTGTTCGGCGGGTTCTTCAGGGAGGGTGACCCATGCGGATTCAGATGGCGACGACGGCGCTCGCGGCGCTGGTTCTGGCGGCCTGCGACAGCGGCGGCTCGGCGGTTCAGACGCGCGAGCGGGCGACGGCCGAGCCGGTCGCCCTGATCTCGGCGGCGGCGCCGGAGAGCGAAGTGGATGCTGCGACGCCGGAGGCCAAGCCCCCGGTCACGGCCAATCGACGCGAAACCGCCGACGCCAAGGTGCAACGTCTGTTCGAGCGCAACGGCGCGGCCTTCGGGGCGAAGTCGGCGGATGAGTATCTGAGCAAGGTGCGGGCCTTCACCGAGGCGACGCCGAAGGGGACCGAGACGGTCAAGCGGCCCAATGGCGACACCCTCTATTATCAGGCCTCGACCAACACCTTCGCGGTGGTGGACCGCAATGGCGTGCCGCGCACCATGTTCAAGCCCGACGACGGCCCGACCTATTGGGCGGAGCAGAAGGAGCGAGCGCCGACCTTCGGCCAGCGCCGCTCCAGCCCGGCCGAGTAATCAGGCGGCGTCGAAGGTCAGGGGCGCGCCCCAGAAGCGGGCGATCAGGTCCGATTGCGGGCCGGGCGCGCCGGTGGTCAGGAAGTCGCGGCGCCCGGACGAACCGAGTTCGTATTCCGGGTGGCGCGCGAAATAGCGCTCCAGCGAGTCGGCCACGGCGGCCGGCTGGCTGATGACCTGGACCCCGGCGGGCAGGGCGTCGGCGAACAGGTCGGCGACGATCTCATAGTGGGTGCAGCCCAGGATGGCCTTGTCCGGGTGACGGCCGATGCGGCGGCGCAGGGCGTCGACGTGGTCGTTGACCACCACCTTCAGCTCCTCGGTCGGGGCGCCCAGTTCGATCAGGCCGGCCAGGCCGGGGCAGGGCTCGGTAAAGACCGCCAGGTCCTCGCGGCGCTTGTCGATCTCGATCTCATAGACCCGGCTCATCGCCGTGGCGGCGGTGCAGAAGACCCCGGTGACGTCGATCGCCTGTTTCTTCTCGCCTTCCAGACGGCCGTTGCGCTCGGCTTCATAGGACCAGGGCAGGCCGGTGGCCGCCTCGATGGTGGGGACGATGATGCCCAGGACATTGACCGGCCGGCCCAGCTTTTCGCGCATCCCCGGAATCCAGGTCTGCTGCAGCCGGCGAAGCGCGATGGCCGAGGCTGTGTTGCAGGCCAGGACCACGACGGAGGCGCCGGCCTCGAACAGACGCTCGCATCCGGCGCGCGTCAGTTCGACGATGTCCTCGCCGCCGCGCCCGCCATAGGGGGCGTGGGCCTGGTCGCCCAGATAGATGAAGTCCCGCGTCGGAAAGCGGGTCGTGAGTTCGCGGTGGACCGTAAGGCCCCCCACGCCGGAGTCGAAAACGCCTATCGCCATGCAGCGGCCTTTAGACCCGTGGGGTTCCGTCGTCCAATGGTTAGGATTACATCGACGCATAAGCCCGCCCGGACGAGCACGACGGGGAGGGTAAGAAACAGCTATGGTTGGGAGACCTGGATGCACAGACGCCATCTTCTCATCGGGGGCGCGAGCCTCTTCGCCCTGACGGGCTGCGCCTCCGCCGGCGCTCTGGAGAACGGAATGACCGGATCGGCCGCCGCCCTCTCGACCGCTGACGAAGCCCGCATCGCCCGCGCCGTCCTGCCGGCGACCGCCCCGCGCGCCGAGCTGCTGCAGCCCTGGACCGGCCCCTACGAGGGCGTGCCCCCCTGGGACAAGGTGACCGCGCCCAAGATGCGCGAAGCCATCCTGGAAGGCATCGAACTGCAACGCGCCGACATCGCCGCGATCGCGAACAATCCGGACGCCCCGACCTTCGCCAACACCCTGGTGGCGATGGAGCTGGTCGGCGAACCGCTGGATCGCGCCATGAACGTCTTCAGCGTCATGACCTCGACCATCGGCGGCGACGCGTCGGACGCGCTGGAGACCGCGCTGTCGCCGCTCCTGTCGGCCGCCTCGGACGAGATCACGTTCAATGAGAAGCTGTTCCAGCGCATCAAGGCCGTGGCTGACGGTGCTGAAACCAGCGGCCTGAACGCCCAGCAGACGCGTCTGGCCGAACGCAGCCGCGACGCCTTCGTCCGCAACGGCGCCGCCCTGGACGCCGCGGGCAAGGCCGAGCTGGGCCGCATCAACATCGCCCTGTCGAACGCCTTCACCGGCTTCGGTCAGAAGGTGGTGGCCGACGAGAACACCTGGACCGTCATCACCAGCGAAGCCGGTCTGAAGGGCCTGCCGGACTCGAACAAGGCCGCCGCCGCCGCCGCCGCGCGCGCCCGCAACGTCCAGGGCTGGGCCATCGTCAACACGCGCTCCAGCGTCGATCCCTTCCTGACCTTCGCCGACGACCGCGCCCTGCGCGAACAGGTCTGGAAGAAGTTCGTCAAGCGCGGCGACAACGGCGACGCCAACGACACCAAGTCGACCATCGCCCAGATCGTCGCCCTGCGTCAGCAGCGCGCCCGCCTGCTGGGCTTCGGCAACCACGCCGAATGGCGCATGCAGGACACCATGGCCAAGACCCCGGCCGCGGCCATGGAGCTGATGCAGCGCGTCTGGGCCCCGGCCAAGGCCCGCGTGGCCGAGGAGGTCGCCGACATGAAGGCGATCGCCGGTTTCGACATCGAGCCCTGGGACTACCTCTACTTCGCCGAGAAGGTCCGCAAGGCCAAGTACGACCTCGATCAGAACGAGCTGAAGCCCTACTTCGAACTGCACGCGGTCCGCGCGGCCTCCTTCTACATGGCCGAGCGCCTGTATGGCTTCGTCTTCAAGCAGCTGCCCAAGGGAACCGTCTCGACCTTCGAGCCCGACGTGACCACCTATGAGGTCACCGACAAGGCCACGGGCAAGCTGATCGGCCTCTACTACGCCGACGACTTCGCCCGTCCGGGCAAGCGCTCGGGCGCCTGGATGACCACCTACCGGTCCTTCTCGCAACTGACGGGTTCGAAGCCGATCCTGGCCTCGAACAACAACAACTTCGTCAAGGCCGAGGAAGGTCAGCCCCTGCTGATCTCGCTGGACGACGCCGAGACCCTGTTCCACGAGTTCGGCCACGCCCTGCACTACTTCTCGTCGGTGGTGACCTATCCGTCGTTCGGCAATACGCCGCGCGACTTCGTGGAATATCCGTCGCAGGTGCACGAGCACTGGGTGCTGAGCCGTCCGATCCTCGACGGCTACATGAAGCACGTCGAGACCAAGCAGCCGATGCCGCAGGCGCTGGTGGACAAGATCGAGGCCTCCTCGACCTTCAACCAGGGCTACGCCACGGTCAGCTACCTGTCCTCGGCCCTGGTCGACATGGATCTGCACACCCAGGCCACGCCGCCGACCGACATCGACGCCTTCGAGAAGGCCTCGCTGGCCCGTCTGGGCATGCCCAAGGAGATGGTGATGCGGCACCGCCTGCCGCAGTTCAACCACCTCTTCACCTCGGACGCCTATTCGGCCGGCTACTACTCCTACCTCTGGTCGGAGACGATGGACGCCGACACCTGGGCCTACTTCGAGGAGTCGGGCGACGTCTTCAATCCGGACATCGCCGGCCGCTTCAAGTCGATCATGCTCGCGCCCGGCAACACCACGGACCGCGGTGACGCCTATCGCCAGTTCCGCGGCCGCAACCCGGACGTGGCGGCCCTGCTGAAGGTGCGCGGCTTCCCGGTTTCTTAAGGGGGCCTATCGCCCTTCGGGCTACTTGAGGCCCGTTGGTTCTAAATGATGAGGCCCGGTGGAGCGATCCGCCGGGCCTTTTCTATTCTGGCTGAGGTGGCGTAAGCCTTGGCCGTGGTTCTGCTGAAGAGGTCTGCATGAGCGTTGTCGCTTCCTACGTCTACAAGGACGGCAAGCGCGTGCGCGAGGCGCCGCTGACCGACGCGGGGCTGCGGCTCAGGCCGGGCGAGTATCTGTGGATCGGCCTCTATGAGCCGACGGACGAGGAGTTCGAGGGCCTGGTGCGGCGCTTTCGGCTGCACCCATTGGCGGTCGAAGACGCGCTGACGGCGCACCAGATGCCCAAGATCGAGGTCTATGGCGGCGAGCTCTTCATCGTCGCCCGCACGGCCCAGAAGGGCGACGACGACCTGATCCTCTATGGCGAGACCCACGTCTTCGTCGGGCCGCGCTACGTCATCACCATCCGCCACGGCTCGGCCCGCGCCCATACCCAGCTGCGCGCCCAGCTGGAGGCCTCGCCGCTGCAGTTGAAGCATGGCGCCGACTTCATCCTGCACGGGGTGCTGGACTTCATCGTCGACGGCTATGTGCCCATCATCGACGACATCGAGGACAGCGTTCTGGAGATGGAGCAGCGGGCGCTGGACAGCTTCCTGTCGCGCGCCGACATCAAGCGCCTGTTCCAGCTGCGCCGCGAGCTGCTGAAGTTCAGCCGGATGCTGGGGCCGATGGAGGAGGTGGCGGTCAAGCTGCAGTCGCTGGATCTGCCCTGCATCGACCGCGAGGTCCGCCCCTATTTCCGGGACGTGGCTGATCACGTGCGGCGCGTCTCCAGCCGTGCGGCGGCGCTGCGCGACATCCTGTCCTCGGTGTTCGAGGTCTCCAACCTGCTGGAGCAGCAGCGGCAGGGCATCATCACCCGCAAGCTGGCCGCCTGGGCCGCCATCCTGGCCACGCCGACGGCGGTGGCCGGCATCTACGGCATGAATTTCGACCACATGCCGGAGCTGCGCTGGACCTATGGCTATCCCGCCGTCATGGGACTGATCGCCGTCATCTGCCTCGGCCTCTACGTCACCTTCAAGCGCTCGAAGTGGCTGTGATCAGCCGCTGTTGCGCAGGCCCGCCGCCACGCCGTTGATGGCCAGCAGGATGCCGTTGCGGACGCGGGGATCATCGTCGCCGGCGCGGCGGCGGCGGATCAGTTCGATCTGGACGTGGTTCAGCGGCTCGACATAGGGCATGCGCTGGCGGATCAGGCGATCCAGTTCGGGCTGGCCGCCCAGCAGGGCGTCGTGGCCGGTGATCGACAGGACGGCCGCGACCGTCCGATCCCACTCCTCGCGGATCGCGCCGTAGATGCGCTCCGCCAGGGCCGGGTCGGGAACCAGTCCGGCGTAGCGGCGGGCGATGGCCATGTCGGCCTTGGCCATGACCATCTCCATGTTCTGCACCACGGTGCGGAAGAAGGGCCAGGCGGCGGCCATGTCGCGCAGTTCGTCCGGGTCCTCGCCCTGGACCGCCGAGCCGAAGCCGTACCAGCCGGGCAGCATGACTCGCGACTGCGACCAGCTGAACACCCAGGGAATGGCGCGCAGGTCCTCGATGGCGGTCGAGGTTGAACGGCTGGCCGGGCGCGAACCGATCTTCAGGTCGGCGATTTCGGCGATGGGGGTGGCGGCGCGGAAATAGTCGACGAAGCCCGGGGTCTCATAGACCAGGGCGCGATAGGCCTTCATTGAGGCCGCCGACAGGCGGGCCGCCGTGGCCCCGTGCTCAAGGCTGTAGCCGCCGTCGGTCTGCGGGCCGAGCGAGGCCAGCAGGGTCCCGCAGGTCAGGGCGTCGAGGTTTCTCTGCGCCACCTCCGGCTCGCCATACTTGTTGGCGATGACCTCGCCCTGTTCGGTGACGCGGATGCGACCCGCGACGGTTCCGGCGGGCTGGCCCAACACCGCCGAGAAGGAGGAGCCGCCGCCGCGCCCGACCGCGCCGCCGCGACCGTGGAACAGCTGCAGCCGCACCCCCGCCGCGCGGGTTACCTCCAGCAGGGCGCGCGAGGCCTCGTGCAGCTCCCAGCCCGAGGTCAGATAGGAGCCGTCCTTGTTGCTGTCGGAATAGCCGATCATGACCTCTTGCACCCCGCGCGCGGTCGCCACGGCGCGGGCCGAGGGCTCGGCCAGCACCCGCTCAAGCGTCGGCTGCGAGGCGCGCAGGTCCTCGATGGTCTCGAACAGGGGCGCGGCCTGGATCGGGCAGGCGGCGGGATCGGCCGGGTCGTAGAGGCCGACCTCCTTCAGCAGCAGATAGACCTCCAGCATGTCCGAGGCCGCGTCGGTCTTGGACACGATATGGGTGCGGATGGCCTGGGGGCCGAAGGCGGCCAGGGCCCGCGCCGCCGCCTGCAGGATGGCGCGCTCCTTCAGCGTCTCGGGCGTGTAATCCGCATAGGGCGAAAACAGCGGGCGCGGCCCCGCCAGTTCGCGCGCCAGCAGGGTCAGGCGCGCCGCCTCGTCCAGGGCGGCGTAGTCGGGGCAGACGCCCGCCACCTTCAGCAGGTCGGCGACGACGCGTTCGTGCACATCCGAGTTCTGGCGCAGGTCCAGGGTGGCCATGTGGAAGCCGAAGACGTCCGCCGCCGTGATCAGCCGCGCCAGCCGGTCGTCGGCGAAGACGGCGCCGTGGGTGCGGATCAGGCTGTCATGCAGCACGGCCAGATCGGCGCGGAAGGCGTCGGGGCCGTCATAGGCCGGGGCCTCGAAG
>JALAGW010000147.1 GCA_022712235.1 Brevundimonas sp.
AATGCGCGACAGGCCCAAGAATAATGTCTTCGAACCCTTCTTCCCTCACTCTCCGCCTTGCCGCGGGATGGAGCAGCCCGGTAGCTCGTCAGGCTCATAACCTGAAGGTCGCAGGTTCAAATCCTGCTCCCGCACCCAAACAAATAAGCCGCTAGATCAATCGTCTAGCGGCTTTTTGCTACCCAAAATCCAACACTCCAAATCCGTCCGTGGAAGCCACGTGGAAGCGCTTGGCGCGCAAATCCAGGCGGGGAGGGCGGTTGAATCACAATGTTGGGAGCGATGTTTCATCCAGCCACCTGACTTCGAATGCAAAGCGGCCCCGCTCCTCAAGGGGCGTTACGACAACGGACGCGGTGAGCTCACGGACTAGGCGGAGGGCTTCTAGCGGCGGCCGTACGTGGCCATCGGACGCTCTAAGGTTTGCGAGGTGAACCCTGAGCGTCTCCCTAGCCTTGTTGGCTGGCAGACGTTCAAGACCTTCTGCGTATGCTGCCTCGACCATTAAGCCCGGCACGCTACGACCGTTTGCGCATACGCCTCTCTCGCGGCGCCAGGAGCATATAAATCGTACCCCGGATCCGGAGCGGATTAGGGGCCCTCCGCACGCGCCGCAGCGCATGAGGCCAGAAAGCAGATGCTGGGGGCGGACCGTTCTGTGTGAACCCTCCTCGGCCTCCCGAGCGAGCGCTGTATGGGCCTTTAGCACTCTGCGCCAAAGGAGATCCGATACGATGCGAAGGTGAGGGACGGGCGTCCGAATGATTTCGGAGGGGTCTCCGTCCCGAGCGTGCCGCCTGCCGGTCCTTCGGTCCTTCACCCAAGTCTGTCGGCCAAAGACCAAGACGCCTCGATAAAGTTCATTGTGAAGGATGCCGTTGCCACGTCGAGCGTTGCCGTTGATGGTTGAGGCGTTCCAGTAGCCGCCCCCTGGAGCGGGGATGGATTCGGCGTTGAGGTCAGAGGCAATGCCACGCGGGGATTGGCCGGCAGCATACGCTTTCAGGATCCGGCAAACGATCGCGGCCTCGGTGGTGTTGATCGCAAGCAAGCCACGTATCAGTTCCCCGTGATCGTCGAGGCGTCGGTCTCGGGAGTAACCGTAGACGCGTCCACCGGTGTGGCGGCCCGCACTCGCCACGCCCTGTAGGCCTCGCTTCGTCTTGCGCCCAATCTCGCGGAGTTGGAGGGCGTTCATCGTGCCGGCTAAACCGATATGGAGCTCGGAGACGGCTCCTTCCGAAATTGTGTGGATGCCCACCCCATAGAATCGTAGATCTTCGAACGCGGCGCTCACATCGGCCTGCGATCTGGATAGGCGATCGAGCGCTTCGCAGACAACCAGGTCGAAAGCTCGCTCTTCCGCTGCCTTCATGAGTGCGGCAAAGCCCGGCCTATTCGCCACTGAAGCTCCAGACAAAGCGGCGTCTTCGAACGAAGCGACCAGCGTGAAGCCATGTTTCTCGGCGAGCCGTCGGCAAACCGAAAGCTGGTCCTCGATGGACCTTGGGTTCTGCAAATCCGACGAGTATCGAGCGTAGATTACCGCGCGCATCATCAATCGTCCTGTCCAAAACGAACAGGGTTTCTCTCACCTATGGAAATGCAAGCTGCTGGGTGGAGGCGGAAGGCGAAGCTTGATGACGACTTTCCCTACGCCAAGGTGCTGCACTGTTCGGTTTCACATCCAGCGCGGCGCGCCGCCGTGGATGAAACCGAGAACCATTCGGCATCTGTGGCAATGGGCGGCTAGCGCCCAAAGCAGACCTAAATCTGCAACGAGAGCATCGAGCGGAGGCACGAGAGCCTGGAAAGGCATTTAGTCCGGGAGCGCCGCGAACGCGTCTCGCGGCCCACGGCCGCGAGCCCGGCTCGCCTGACGGGCGATGCGCCAGCCGCTCGGGCTGCAGCGCAGTTGGCGAATGCGTCGCCGCTCGATCTTCCAGAGCTTCCGACCAGGCCCTGCGGTCGAGCCAGGCTGAAAGCTCGATCCTGCCCAAAGACGAGGATCAGGATGAAGCGGAGCGCCCGCATTGTAGGCGGCCGGGAAATCGCAACGGGACAGGGATCGTCCATGCGCTCCAATGGCGATCATGATAGACGATCACACCATCGTCGGTGCCGACGCTTGGCCTGCTGTGACGGTAATCGGGCTGGCGGCCCGAACTTCGGCGACCGTGCGACGGAAGAAGGGCTCACTCCGCCAGATCAGTCCCGCCGCGATCATCCAGGCGGGAGCGCCGACCACAGCGATCGCCGATATCAGTCCGTGGGCCCCGCCCACGAACTCCGACAGGCCGCCGATCACGAGCGGACTCAGACCCTGCGGGACCAGGGCCACGACCGTCATCGCGCCGAAATTTCGAGCGCGAAGATGAGGCGGGCTGATGTCCTGGACGATGCTGGGAATCACCGAGGCTGCGGTCATTCCTGCGGCGAATTGCACGGCCACCAGTGCCAGGGCCTGCCACGGGGCCGTGACCAGGGGGAGAAGCGCCGTCGGCGCTGCGGCGATCAGGAAGGCGATCGAGGCGACGCGCGGCGCCATAACCGATCGGTCGCCCTTCCAGAATGTGACGCACAGCGCCGAAATCCCGACGCCGAGGAGGCTGGCCGGCGCCATGACCATCCCCAACTCGATGCTGACGGTGGCGGGATCGATCGGGAAGATCCGCGGCAGGGCGGTCGGCAGCCAAATGAGAGCCGAAGAGGCTCCGATATTGTAGGCGGCGATGGCGGCGAAGACGCAGGCCAGGGTCACGATATGGCGTCGGGCATAGGCGACGAAACCGCTGTCGGCGATGGTGTTGGCAAAGGCGGCGGCCGAGGCGACTGCGGCCGCGCGACTGCCCTTCAGCCTGAGTGTTGCGACGAGAAGAACGAACAGCGGGCCGGGGATGGCGACGAACAGCAGGGTCGTCCGCCAAGGCTCCATGTCGCCCAGGAAACCGGGAAGTAGCGTTCCGTGCGCAGCCATCCAGCCGAAGACCGCCCCGCTGATGCTTAGCCCCAGCGCCGTGCCTAGGACGGCTGCCAGGAAGTAGACGAGATTCGCCGCTGCGCGTTGCCGGCCCGGAAATAGGTCGGGAATCACCGCCCAGATGATGGGAAACAGGCCGGCCTCGCCCACCGCGATCCCGATCGTTGCGATCAGAAGGCCTTCGAACGTCGTCTGGAACGCGCAGGCCGCCGTCGCGACGGACCAGATGGCGATCCCGATGCAGAGGATGAGCCGTCTGTCGAAACGGTCGGCCAGCCAGGCGACGGGATAGCTGGCGATGGCTGCGAACAGGGCGAGCCCCAAGCCCTGGAGCGCGCCCAGTTGCAGGTCCGTCAGGCCGAGTGACTCGCGCAAGGGCAACGCCACGACCGCCAGGATCTGACGATCGACGAATGAGAAGATGGTCACGCCGACCAGAACGGCGATGGCGAACCAGGCCGAGAACGGGGCAGGCGCTTCTATCACGCCGACATCGACGACGTCGGGCTGATGCGTGGTGTTCAAGATATCCCCTCCGGGGCGCTGAGCGGTCTGGATCGCGTGTGGCGTCTGCTTCGGCGAGTCCGGTCTTCCCTGGCGACCGGTCGTCTTGCGCGACGGGTCAGGCTCGGCGGGACAGGGCGAAACTGACGGCGCGGCCTGTCCCGGCGGTGAGGGCTCCGGTGTGGTCCTCGCGGTCGAACAGGGCGAACTCGACATCTGGCAGGACACCGCTGAGAGTCTCGGCGAACTCGCGGGCTGCGTCGACCATCCGGGCCTTGCGAACCGTTTCCTGCAGGTCTTTGAGTTCTAGTTCCGGGGGCGCGGATTGGGGTACGTCCTGCTCCCGCGCGCCGACGCCGATCAGGACGCGGGGCGTGGCGCCGGTGTCGGCGAGGCGGTCCTTAAACGCATCCAACTCCTTGAGGATGGCGAAGTCGTTCCACCACAGGGACGGGGCAATGATGGATACGGTCTCGAAGGCTTCCGGACGGGCCAGCAGGGCGTAGGCGCTGAACAGGCCGCCGAGGGAAAAGCCGTGCAGGATGATGCGGGAGGCGGAGGCTTCGGGGACACGCCTGCGGACTTCAGGTGCGAGCTCATCCAGCAGAAACGACAGGAAGGCGTCGGCCCCGCCGAACTCGGACCCGATCATCGGCTGCATCTCTGCATGAACGCCGGTCGGGGTCGGGGGCGTGAAATCGACGGTCCTCGCCTTGATGCTCGCCAGCAGGCTGCCCGGATAGCCGACACCGACGATCACCGCGGACTCAAGCAGGCCCATAGCGGAATAGAGGCTGGACCGTTCCATGGCCGTTCCGAAGGTCAGGGAGGAATCCAGGACAATGAGGATCGGGCATTCCTTCGCTGCCTCTCCCGTCGCCGCGAGCGGCAGGGGCGGGGCGAGGGCGATGTCGAAGGTTCGGCCTGAGTTCAACGCCTGGAGCGCAAACCGTTCGGTCCGTTCGAGAGTCGCGGTGGGCATGGCATTCTCCAAAAGCGAGTACGCTCTTTCTTTTGTATATCAGGCACGGCGCGTTATGAGAAGGTCTGTTGAGAGGATGGGATGCCGAAACGAAGCGCCGACTACATGCTGGAACGCCGAGTGCTTTTCTGCGAGGCCGCGATGGCCTGTTTCCGCCGTAAGGGTGTCGTGGGGACCAGCCTGACGGATATCTGCGAAGAGACAGGGCTCAGCATGGGCGCGCTCTACAAGCATTTTTCCAGCCGCGACGACCTGCTCCTGGCCGTGCTGGAAATGCGCCTGTCGCGACGGAACGAAGCGTTGCGGGGCGAGCACTGGCCAGAGTTGAAGGCCGCTATTCTGGCGTTCCGTGAGGACATGAACAGCGATCCGTTCTGGCGCGAGTTTCAGGGCGTGGTCGACTGGAACGAGGGTCTGCGCGATCTGCGGATCACTGAGGGGCGGGTCATCCTGGTCCAGGTCGAGCAGTTTTTGCGGCTTTATGCCGAGGCCGGCGAGATCGCACCGCCGCTTGATCTGCGGCAAACCGCTCATCTGGTCAGCGTGATCATCGATGGGTCCATGGTCGCGCTACGATCTGACGCAGAACTGCACGTCAGCCTGGAAGACCTGTCCGCCTATCTCGACCTCGCCGTCGGCGCGCAGCGGGCGACCTAGAGCATGATCGTTTGAGACAGGACCGCTCCGCGGTTCTGGCGAAAGCGTGAATTATGCTCTAGGTCGTATCAGGCTCTAGTCGGGCTCCAACGACGCCAGCCAGCGATCCAGAAGGGCGGCGCCGAAACCTGTTGCGCCTGGACCCGTGCGGGGAACCCGACGGGTGGCCCAGGCGACGCCGGCGATGACGATGTGCGCCCATGCGACGCCACGTGCGAAATGCTCGATGAATTTCGCCCCCGCCGCCGGCGATCCCCCGCCCGCGCCCAGGAAGCCGGGCGCGCCCATATTGGCGAGATCCGCGACGCTGGATTCGACCAGATAGTCCTGCCGCGGGGTGAGGGGCAGTCGCCACAGAGTTTCGCCCGTGATCTCACCGGCCTCGAGCAGGCTGCGCGCGAGTTCCTCGTCGGTGGTGAACAGGCCGGCGTACTCCTCGTGCAGGACGCCGAGGATCGCCCCCGTCAATGTGGCGACATCCACCACACGCGCCGGCGCATAGGTCTGGATGGCGTAGGTCACGCCATCGGCCAGCACGAGCCGTCCCTCGGCGTCGGTGTTCTGGACCTCGATGGAAAGGCCCGCGAGGGAGCCGATCACATCGCCCGGCCGATAGCCGTTCGATCCGATCGAGTTTTCCGTCATCGGCACGACCACCACGACATTGGTGCGGGACTTCCGGGATGCGGCGAGCTCAAGGGCGCCGAGGACGCCGGCGGCGCCGCCCATGTCGAACTTCATCTTTTCTATGACGGGCCGGGTCTTCAGGTTCAGGCCGCCGGAGTCGAAGGTCACGCCCTTGCCGACAAAGGCGACGTCCCATTCCTGGCGGTCCGGATCGCCGCGCCATTCGGCGACGACCATGCAGGGCGGATTGTGGCTGCCGCTGGCGACCGCCAGGACGGCGTGCGCGCCCAGGGTCTTCAGCGCATCGAGATCGAGAATCCTGACACTGACGCCGAGCGGCGTCAGGGCGGCTTCCGCTTCGGCGGCGAAGACCTCGGGTGTCAGGAGATTGGCGGGCTGTTCGATCCAGGCGCGCGCGCGGTTGATGGCGACCACGGTGCGCTGCATGCGATCGGCGACGAGCTGGTCGTCGGCGTCGATCACCACGGCGGTCGGCTGGAAAGCCTTCGACGGAGTCTTGCGGCCTTGATCCAGGCGGAAACTGTGGAGCAGAAGGCCGGTCAGAAAGGCCTCGAAGGCTTCGGCGGAGCCGAAGGCGGCGGCGGAGGGCAGGCGCAGGCTTTCAAGCCGCAGAGTCTTCATGGCGTCGAACGCGATCGCCGCCAATGACATCCAGGCGTCCGAACACCCACTCAGCATGGTCTTTTCGTCGATCGTGAGGACCAGGAAGCGAGGAGAGTTCCCGTCCGTGGCGACATCAAGCCACGGAGCCGCATCGCTCCCGGAAACCTGAGAGGACAAAGCGGCGTTTATCCGCGAGGGAAGCGTCGTGCCCGGTCCCTGCAACAGCAGATCAGCCGAGGCCTTGGGCCCAGTTTCGATTTTCAACGTCATCCAGCTTGTCATGATTTCGTGATCCGCTTGCCAACTAAAAGAAAGAGTGCGTATTCTTTTTAATAAGAGCAAGGGGAGACATGACGATGATGCAGTTTCGTTCCACGCGACCGGTCTTGATCGCCACGGCTTCAGCGGTCGCGCTGCTGTCGGCGGCAGGCGGGGCTCATGCTCAGGCCGGCAACGCTTCGGATCCCGATGCCGTCGATATCGGCGAGATCGTCGTCACCGCCCAGAAGCGATCGGAACGACTGATCGACGTTCCCGCCTCGGTGACGGCCTTGAGCCCCGAGGTTCTGCTCAGCCGGGGCGCGCTGCGTTTCGAGGATTATCAGGCCTTCGTTCCCGGTCTGACGACCACGGGTTCCGCGCCCGGCTATAACCAGATCAACATCCGGGGCGTAACGACCGGCATCAACCAGCTGTCCTCGACAGGCTCGACCTATTTCGACGAGGCCCCGACCAACTCCAGCACGGCGGCGGCCGTCGGCAACCGCATCACCCCGGACCCTGACCTGTTCGATGTTGAAAGGATCGAAGTGCTGCGGGGACCGCAGGGCACCCTGTATGGCGCCAACGCCCTGGGCGGCGTCCTGAAGTACGTCCTGGCGGCGCCCAGCCTCGACATCACCCGCGCTCGCGTGCAGGTCGGTGGAACCAGCGTGGCTCACGGCGACAACGGCCTGCTGGCGCGAGGCGTCATCAGCACGCCGATCATCGAGGACAGGTTGGGCGTTCGGCTCAGCGGCTTCTACAACGATGATCCGGGTTTCATCGACAACATCGCCAGAGGCGAGAAGGACGTGAACCGCTCGGTCAATTCCGGCGCCCGGCTGGCCGTCCTGTGGCGTCCCTCGGACACCGTCTCGGTTACCGCGTCGAGCTTGTACCAGCACCGCGACACCCAGGGCACGCAGCAGGAAAGCGTCGACACCACCGACTTCGCGCCGACCTATGGCCGGTATGTGCAGTCCTCGCCGACCGCCGAACGGATCGATACTCGGTATCAGCTGCACGCGCTGACCGTGACCGCCGACCTGGGCTTCGCCGACCTGACCTCCGCGACCAGCTATGGCCGTCAGAAGTCGGACCTGGCGCTGGACTACAGCCCCAATTTCGGCACGCTGCTGGATATGATCGGATTGCCCGGCCTGCCGAACGTCAGCGTGCCGGTCGCCAATGACGTGAAGAAATTCACTCAGGAAGTTCGCCTGTCGTCGCCGACCGGAGGCGCCTTCGAGTATGTCGTCGGCGCCTATTACACCCGCGAGAAGTCCGCCTCGATCAACGGGGCGATCGCCTATACCGCAGCTGGCATACCTGCGCCGGCTCCGGTCAATCCGCTGCAGGACGTCGACCTGCGCAACAGCTACAAGGAGACCGCCGTCTTCGCCAACGGCGTGTTCAACCTCTCGGACCGGTTCAGCATCGGCGCCGGTGGACGCTGGAGCCGTAACGAACAGGAATCCACCGAGCCCCTGCTGGGTCTGTTGTTCGGGCCTCTGGCCGGCACGGTGATCTCACAGGAATCGAGCGAGGAGGCGTGGACCTGGGCGGTGTCGCCCAAGTTCGAGATCAGCGATAACGTCAACGTCTATGCCCGGGTCGCCAAGGGATTTCGTCCCGGCGGCGCCAACCTGGTCCTGCCGGGCGGCGGCGCGCCGACCTATGACTCGGACACCCTGATCAACTACGAGGCCGGGGTGAAGGGCGCGTTCCTAGATCGCCGACTGAGCGTGTCGGTCGCCGCATTCCGCATCGACTGGGACGACATCCAGACCACGGCCAAGGATTCGGTCGGCTTCAACTATCTGGTCAATGGCGGCGAGGCGCGCAGCACGGGCTTCGAGGGCGAGGGGCGCTGGATTTCGGGCGGGCTGACTCTGGGCGGCAACCTGACCTATGTCGACAACGAAATCCGCAACGCCATCGCGGCGGTCGGGGCCGCGGCCGGCGACGACCTTCCCTACAGCCCCAAATGGGCCGGCGCCCTGACCCTGGATCAGGAGTTCGCCGTGTCCGGCGACGTGACCGTCTCGGTGGGCGCCACCCTTCGCTACGTCGGGTCGCGCCAGGCCTATTACTCGCAGGCCACCGCGGGCAATCCCGGCGGGATTGAGCTGGACGCCTACACCATGGGTGATCTGCGCGCCTCGGTTCGCTGGGACCGCTACGACCTGACCGCTTCGGTGCAGAACGTTACCGACGAGTACGCCCAGGTCGCGATCCTGACGGAGATTGCTAACCCGGTGACCGGCCTTGACGCCCGGGCCTCGGTCGCCCGTCCGCGCACCTTTGGCCTGACGTTGTCGGCGGCGTTCTAGAGTTAGACCAGACGCAACCGATCGGGACGCCAGATTCCGACGGTGGGAGGAATAGGCATGCCGGTTTCAACCACCTCTCAGGAGCCCGATCGTGCGACCACGGTGGTCGATCCAGCGCTCTGCACTTCGGGCGATTCCAACGGCGTCAGCCGCAAGCGCCGGAGCGCATCCACATGACGACCACAGGCCGCCTGGCTCGGGCGCATGAGATTTCGGACCTGCGCGCTATCGCTCGCAGCCGTCTTCCCCGGCCAATCTTCGACTACCTGGACGGCGGCGCCGATGACGAGCGGTCGCTGGCGCGCAACACCTCCGCCTTCGACGACTACGAGATCGTTCCGGACGTCCTGACCGACGTCTCGACGATCCGGACCGAAACCATCGTGTTCGGTCAGCGGGCGGCGTGGCCGCTGCTTCTGTCGCCGACGGGGCTGACGCGCATGTTCCACACCGATGCCGAACCGGCGGTCGCGGCCGCGGCCGCCCGTCATGGTTTGCCCTACAGCCTCTCGACGATGGGGACGACGCGGCTGGAAAATCTGACCCCGTCCGCCTCGGCGCCGCTGATCTTCCAGATCTACATCTTCAAGGATCGAGGACTGACCCGAGAGTTCGTCGCCCGTTGCAAGGCGGCGGGTTACCATGGCCTTTCGCTAACGGTCGATACGCCCGTCGCGGGCAATCGCTTGCGTGACCGGCGCAGCGGCCTGTCGCTGCCGCCGAAGCTGACCCTGCGTTCGATGCTGAATTTCGCCCTCCATCCAGGGTGGTCGTTGCCGGCCCTGACCGGATCGAAATTCGACCTCGCCAACGTCAGTCACCGGGTCGATGCACTGGCGTCCGGATCCATGTCGCTGTTCGATTATATCGGCAGCCAGTTCGACCGCAGCCTGACCTGGCGTGACGTGGAATGGCTGGCCGCGGAATGGGGCGGTCCCCTGGCGATCAAGGGGCTGATGACGCCCGAAGACGCCAAAAGCGCCATCCGTTCAGGTGCGACGGGGGTCATGATTTCCAACCACGGAGGCCGCCAGTTGGACGGCGCTCCCGCACCCATCGATCAGGTCTCGGCCGTTCGCGACGCACTGGGCGACGGTCCGGACGTCATCTGCGATGGAGGCGTTCGACGCGGCTCGGATGTGGTCAAGGCCCTGGCCTTGGGCGCGAACGCCTGTTCCATTGGCCGGCCGTACCTTTACGGCCTCGCTGCGGGCGGAGAGGCGGGCGTCGACCGGGCCCTGACGCTCTTGGGTGAAGCCTTCAAGAGGACGCTGGCTCTCGCTGGCGTCTCAGATGTCAATGAGATCCAGGCTCGACATGTGCGCCGTCGCGTCGTGGAGACTGACCAGACTCGATAGCCGTCGCTATCTTAAATTGGCGTTACAGCGACCCCAAGCGTACGTTGGAGCACGTGCCGACTGCCGACACTCATCGGATCAGCCCGAAACGTGCGACCAATATGGTCCGCCCCGCACGCTGAGAGTCGGGGTGGCATTCAGCTGGTAGGACGCACGCTCGCCTTTTGTTTTCATCGCCATGATCTTCGGTCAGTGGCCCCATCGTGGCGTGCCCTGTCAGCGCGGTGTCCAGCGGCCTCGACGCTCACATCCTCAAGGGCGCAGCAGGAACACCGAGCCTTTCGTGTAATGTCGCTTATGCGAGGAGCGTCGGTGGCGCGATGTGTCGGTTTCCCCAGTCGCTGCGACTCCCGCGCGACTCGCGGTCTCACCGGGGAAAACTGCAGGTTTTGCCGATTTCCTTTCCCTACCCATGCGACTCCCCGTGTGCGTGCCAAGCCGTATCGCACTGTCGCTTGCTCCGTGGGATGCTGAGGAATGCGCCGCACTCAGGTCATCGTCACAGTGAAGCAGCTGGAGCCCTCACTTCGAGAGCAAGGCATTGGAGCCATCTACCTGTTCGGATCTGTCGCGCGAGAGACGCAGACTGACTCGTCGGACATCGACCTAGGCTCAGGACTCATAGCCAGAAGAGCACGGTGGCCGCGAGGGCAATGGCGGACAGGAAGACGGTCGGGCATCGATCGTAGCGGGTGGCGACGCGACGCCAGTCTTTGAGCCTGCCGAACATGATCTCTATGCGGTTTCGGCTTTTGTAGCGGCGCTTGTCGTAACGGACAGGCACGGTCCGGGATTTCCGACCGGGGATGCAGGGCATGATGCCCTTGGCCTCCAGGGCATCCCTGAACCAATCCGCGTCATAGCCCCGGTCGCCGAGCAGCCACTGCGCCCTGGGCAGACTGTCCAGCAGGGGTGCAGCACCGGTGTAATCGCTGACCTGGCCTGCCGTCATGAACAGGCTGATCGGGCGTCCATTCGCATCGGTCACGGCGTGAAGCTTGGTGTTCATGCCGCCTTTGGTGCGCCCGATGAGCCGCCCAGGCCCCCCTTTTTCACCGCGAGGCTCGAAGCCGTGCGGTGCGCCTTCAGATATGTCGCGTCGATCATGACGGTACGCCGCTCGGCTTGGGCGCCGGAAAGCCCCTCCACCATTCGGATAAAGACGCCCGCCTCGCTCCACCGTTTCCAGCGATTGTACAACGTCTTGTGTGGGCCATAGGCCGGCGGCGCGTCACGCCAGCGAAGCCCGTTACGGTTGACGAAGATGATCCCGCTCAGCACCCGGCGATCGTCCACCCTGGGCTTGCCATGGCTCTTGGGGAAATAGGGCTCCAGCCGCGCCATCTGCTCGTCCGTCAGCCAATACAGGTCGCTCATATCCAGTCTCCTGGCAGAGCCTGAATCAGATCGAACGCATCACATCAATGGGTCCTGAGCCTAGGACACTGGGCGCGGATCGATAGCAAACACTCGTCAGGTTCTTCTTCGAGGGAGAGTTCGCGGACACTGCCGGCTCAAAAAGGGTGCGGCCAGATGATTTCAACGCGAAGACCGCCGAAAACTGAGCGGGACAGCCGTATAAGGCCGCCGGTGTTCTCGGCGTAACTGCGGGCGATGGACAGGCCCAGCCCTTGGCCGGCGCCCTGTTCGTCGAGGCGGACGCCGCGGTGGGATGCGGCGTCGGCGCGCTCGCTGGGAATGCCGGGGCCGTCGTCCTCAACGGCTATGACGAGGCGGGCCTCGTCCTGTATGGCGCTGACAGCGACGCGGCGGCGGGCGAAGCGGACAGCGTTCTCCATCAACGGGCCGAGCAAATCCGTAAGGTCGTCGCGATTCAGGGGCGCGCTCAGGGCTTCGGGGATCTCGATGGAGAAGGCCAGGGCCTCGCCCTTTTCGGTCTGTTCGAGAACCTGAACCACCTGTTCGACCACATCGAGAATGGGCGCCGAGCCGCCGCGCGACTGGCCCGCCAGGCGGCTGCGGGTTAGCTCGGCTTCGACTGTGGCGCGCATGGCGTCGATCGCGCGGTCCAGCCGGTCGGCGGCCTCTGCGGCGCCGGTTTCGCGCAGGCGGTGGCTCTGGGTCTTGAGAGCGGACAGGGGGGTCTTCAGGCCGTGGGCCAGATCGGAGGCTCGACCGCGCGCCTGAGTCAGGTCCTGTTCTCGGGCGGCGACCAGATCATTGAGCGCCTCGGTCAGGGGGCGCAACTCGTTGATCCGGGCCGAGGGCAGGCGGTGGCTGGGACTGGCGCGCAAGTCCGCCAGATCGCGACGAAGGTCGGCCAGCGGGCGCAGACCCAACTGCACCTGAATCCAGGCGGCGGCCAGCAGGACCAGCCAGAGCCCGGCGAGGAAGATGGCCAGTTCCACATTGAACTCGCTCTGGGCCGAGGCGATCTCGTCCTGATCCTGAGCGATCTGGATCAGGACCGGCGTCTGATGTCCGCCGACGCGGATTTCGCGCTCCAGCACGGCGATCGGCTCGCCGAATGGCCCATCGGCGCGCCGCAGCCGCCAGGCGCTGGACGGCGCATCACTGAGGCGAGGCAGGGCGGCGTCCCACAGCGAGCGTGAGCGTACGGTTTGGGCGTCGGTCGAAACCTGCCAGTAGAAGCCGCCGGCGGGAGTGTCGAAGCGTGGATCAGCGGGGGGCGTGGTCACGCTCAACCGTCCGGTCGGGTCCAGTTCGGCTGCGGCGGCGATGCGGGTGGCGTCGCGGGTCAGCTCCAGCGTCAGCCGCCGTTCCAGATGCCGGGCGAACAGCAGACTCATAAACAGCCAGGCGACGATCAGGGCGACCAGGACGGCCGCGCCGCCACCCAGCAACAGCCGCCAGCGCAATGAGCGCAGCATCAGTCGGCGCCCTGCAACAGATAGCCGAAGCCGCGCCGGGTGCTGATGACTTCGCCGCCGAACTTGCGCCGCAGCCGGGCGACGATGGCCTCGATGGCGTTGGTGTCGGAGGTTTCCGCCACGCCGTAGAGGTGCTCGGCCAGCTCGCCGGCCGAAACCGCACGACCGGGTTGGTGGCCCAGATAGTCGAGCAGGCGGAACTCCAACGGCGACAGGCGGGCCGGGGCGCCGTCGAACGAGGCGCTCATCCGGGCTGTGTCGAGCCGCAAACGGCCGATGTCGATGACGCTGGAGGTGCGCCCGGCCTGACGCCGGACCAGACCGCGCAGGCGGGCGATCAACTCGCCCATCTCGAACGGCTTGGCCAGATAGTCATCGGCCCCGGCCTCTATGCCCTCGACCTTTTCGGTCCAGGCCCCGCGCGCGGAGACGATCAGGACGGGGAAGGCGCGGCCAGCGGCCCGCCAGCGGCGCAGGGTCGACAGGCCGTCCAGACGCGGCAAGCCCAGGTCCAGCACGGCGATGGCGTAGTCCTCGACGTCGCCCGCATACCAGGCGGCCTCGCCGTCAGACACGACGTCGACGATGAAGCCCGCCGCTTCGATGGCGCGCTTGAGGTCGGCCTGAATATCGGGATCGTCCTCGACGACGAGACAGCGCATCAGTCGTCCTTGACCTCCAGAACGGCGCCGGTGCGGGCGTCGATCCGCAGTTTGCGGACCCGTCCACCGGGCGTCAGCACCTTTACCTTGTAGCGCCAACCTTCACGGTGTCGATCCAGTTCGACCTCGATGACGTCGCCGGGCTCGGCGCGTTGGGCGACCGCCAGGATGCGGGTCAGGGACAGAATCTCGCCGCGCCGCAAGGCTTCGCGGGCCGCGATATGATCGTCGTCCTCGGCCAGGGCGGCGGTGGCGGGCGCCAAGGCCATCAGGCCGGCGAGCAGGGCAAGGGGCGCATGGCGCCGGGAAAGGCCGTTGGGTTTCATGGCGACCACCCTGCCGCAGCCAAGCTGACAACAGGCTGACGGTTTGCCCCGCCCGGATGTCAGGAAGGGCGGCCTAAGGCTGTGGTTCTGACGCCAAGAGGGGCCGCCATGCGATCAAACACCCAGACCTGCCGCCATGTGCTGATGAGCGGCGTCGCAGCCGTCGTCCTGTTCGGCGCCGGTGCAACCCCGTCCCTGGCGCAGGCGCAGACGGATGCGCCTGCGGGCGTCACGCCCTATCCCGCCAGCGTCTTTGCAGCCTCGGCTCCAGCCAGCGCCAAGGAGATGCTGGACCGGACGCCGGGCTTTTCTTTGGTCGAGCCGGACGCCGACGTGCGCGGCTATTCCGGGGCCCAGGGCAATGTCCTGATCGACGGGGTGCGACCCGCCAGCAAGCGAGAAGACGTGTCGGACCTGTTGCGCCGCATCCCGGCGGGCGCGGTCGAGAGGATCGAGCTGATCCGAGGCGGGGCAGGCGGAGTGGACATGGGCGGCTACGCCGTCCTGGCCAATGTGGTGCGCAAGCACGTCGTCGATGCCGAAGGCATGATCGAGAGCGGGGGTCTGGCCTCGACCGACGGCTGGGTCTCGCCCAGAGGACAGGCGCAGTATGCGCGGCGCTGGGGCGCGCGTTCGCTGGAGCTGTCGGCCAAGCTGGAGCCGGACTTCGACGACGACAGCGGCGACGGCCCGCGCTGGACCGAGACGCCCGATGGCGCCGTCGTTGAACGCTTCCATGAAAAGACTCGCAAAACCCAGCACGCCACCGAGGTCGCCGCCAACTGGACACAGCCTCTGTCCGGAGGCCGTTTCAACGCCACCGCCGCCGTGCGCGGCGAACGGGCGAGGGCGGAGACGGCGGTCCAGTCGCTGGACGACGCCGATGATCGCGAAGACGTCGCCGCGCGCGAGGACTTCGTCGAGGGCGAACTGGGCGCACGCTATCAACGCAGCTTCGGCGAGACCACGACGCTGGAGGCCCTGCTCAGTCAGCGTCTGGGCCGTCTGACCGCCGACGAGATGTCGCAACAGGGCGCCGACAGCGAGAGCTTCGATGAAACCACCCGTACCGGCGAGAGCATCGCCCGCATCGACCTGACGCATCGCCGCTCGGAACGGCTGTCGCTGTCGGCGGGGCTGGAGGGGGCGTTGAACTACCTTGAAAGCGAGGCGCGCCTGCAGGAGAACGGCGCGCCGGTCTTCCTGCCCGGTTCGGACGTGCGCATTGAGGAGCGTCGGATCGAGGGCTCGGTCGGCGCGACCTGGACCCCGATCGAGGCGGTCATCGTCGAGGCGGGGCTGCGGGTCGAGGGCTCGACCATCACCCAGACCGGCGACAGCCCGCTGGAGCGCGACTTCACCTACGCCAAGCCGCGCCTGGCCCTGACTTGGGATGTGGATGCTCAGAACCAGGTGCGGCTGTCCGTGTCGCGCGAGGTGGGGCAGCTGGATTTCGGTGAGTTCGTCGCCTCGGCCTCGCTGTCCACCGGCGTCGTCGCGGTCGGCAATGCGGCGCTGGAGCCCGACAAGAGCTGGCGCTTTTCGGCGGCCTGGGAGCGCAGCTTCTGGGATGACGCCTCCCTGACCCTGACCTGGACCCATGACGAGATCAGCCACGTGGTCGACCGGGTGCTGATCGTCACGGACGACGACATTTTCGACGCGCCGGGCAATATCGGCGACGGCCGGCGCGACACCTTGGCGGTTGATCTGAACACGCCGCTGGATCGACTGGGGATTAAGGGTGGTCAACTACGCGCGACGATGTTGTGGCGTACCAGCCGCGTCACCGATCCGGTCACCGGCGAGGCGCGCGCCATCTCGGAGGAGAAGCCGGTCGAGGGCGAGGTCGCCTTTAGCCAGGCCCTGCCGCAGTGGCGGATGAACTGGGGCGTGACGGTCGAGCACATCGCCGAGCGCAAGACCCGTTATCGCTTTGACGACGTGCGGCGGCGGTCGGAAGACCTGGGCTGGACCGTTTTCGCCGAGCGGCGGCTGGGCGACCGCTGGCGGCTGCGGGCCGAGGCGACCGACCTGTTCGGACGTGACTTCCACGAGACGCGCGACAAGTACGACGGCCCGCGCTCGACCGGCGAGCTGGAAGAGATCGAGCGGCGCGAACGTCGCTCGCCGGGCTACGTCAGCCTGACTTTGCGCCGTAGTATGGGCGGCTAGGCCAGCCCTCGGGGGCGTCGAAGCCGTAGTAGCCGCCCCCGGCCTTGAAGCGTTCCAGACGGCGCAGTTCCTCGGGATCGGCTTTCTGGTCCCAGGTCTTCGCGCCGTTGGTCAGGTCGGCGGGCGTCAGCACCAGCTCGTCCCACACCGCCTCGCCCTGAACGTCGTGCAGAGTATAGGTCAGGGTCGGGACCGGGCCGGTCAGATCGAAGCGCATCAGGCCGACGTTGACGCTGCGGGTCCAGGTGTCGCGGATGCGGACCTCGGGCGCCTGACGCGTGTTCTTGTTGGCCGGCATCTGGGCCAGGGGCGACGAGCACATGTCGTAGATGTCGTAGCCGCCGACCTCGGAGCGGGGGATGCAGTTCAACTCGCCCATGTGGCTGTCGCCCGAAATGCAGACCACGCCGCCGATGTTCTGGTCGCGGATGAAGTCGAAGATCTCGTTGCGCTCGGTCAGATAGACGCCCCAGCTGTCGCCGCCCTTCTCGTTTTCGGCTGACGAGAAGCCGCCGCCGGAAACCAGCACCTTGAACGGCGCGTGCGAGGCCTTGAGCTCGCGCTTCAGCCAGGCCTTCTGGCGGGCGCCGAGGACGGTCTTGGCGGCGTCGTCGGCCTGGGTGGTCGGGTCGCGGTGGTAGCGGCCGTCGAGGAAGAAGAAGTCCACCCCGCCATAGGCCTGTTTAAAATAGACGCCGGGATTGTCGGCCTCGCCATAGGACGGGTTGGCCCAGACCTTCTTGAAAACGTTGAGCGAGGCGGCCTTGAACGGGCTGCGACCGTCGGAGTCGTTGTAGCCGAAGTCGTGGTCGTCCCAGATGGCCAGTTGCGGCGTCGAGCGCAGCAGGGGCAGCAGGCGCTCGACCACGCGGCCGCGGCCATAGAGGTCCATGAGGGCGGCGGGCTGATCGCTGTCGCCATAGATGTTGTCGCCAAGCCAGAAGAAGAGGTCAGGGTCCAGACCGCGCACGGCGTTCCAGATCGGCTGATCGGCGTCGTATTGAATCCGGCAACAGGAGCCGAAGGCGACGCGGAAGGCGGCGGGGCCGTCCGGCGCGGTTCGGGTGCGGTTGGGCGCGAACTGGAATCGGTCCTGCTGGCCGTCGTATTTCAGCCGGTACCAGTAGTCGGTGTCGGGCTTCAGCCCCTCGACGCGGAAGGTCAGGCAGCAGTCGTCCTCGGCGCGCGCAGTCAGGGTCGGGCCTTGCAGCACCTGACGGAAATCGCGGTCGGCGGCGTATTCCAGCGTCACCGGAAAGGCGCCGGAGGCCCGCACCCAGACCGTGAAATGGCTGGGCCCCGGCGCGCCGACCATGGGGCCTTGCAGAGCGCGGGGATAGCCGAGGGCCTCGGCCAGGGCGCGCGGGGCCGAGCCCAGCAGTGCGGCCATGGCCACGCCGCCGAGGAAGCCGCGACGACCGACGGACAGGATACGGGTCATGGAGCTACTCCTTCAGTGCGGTGTTCAGGCGTTCGATCAGGGCGTCATGGACGCCGCCGTTGGAGACGCAGACGTGGCCGGCGTGCAGGTCCAGCGGTCCGCCGTCGACGCCGGTGGCGCGACCGCCCGCCTCCTCGACCAGGATGATCCCCGGCCCCATGTCCCATGCGTTGAGGCAGCGTTCCCAATAGGCGTCCCAGCGCCCGGCGGCGACCCAGGCCATGTCTACCGCGCAGGCGCCGGTGCGGCGGATGCCGGCCACATCGGCGGACAGCAGGGCCATCTCGCGTGCGAACACTGGATGGTCCGGTTTGCCGGCAAAGGGGATGCCGCAGGCCAGGACGGATTCGACCAGGGCGGCGCGGTTCGACACCCGCACTCGCTCGCCGTTCAGCCAGCAGCCCTTGCCAGTCTCGGCGACGTACAACTCATTCAGGACGGGGATGTAGGTGACGCCGGCCACCACCTGGCCCTCACGCGCCAGGGCGATGTTGACGCCCCACAGGGGGCTGCCGAACAGGAAGTTGGTGGTGCCGTCCAGCGGATCGACGATCCACTGCTGGCTCTGGTCGTCGCCTCCGCCGATGCCGCCTTCCTCGCCGAGGAAGGCGTAGGAGGGCTGGGCGCGGGCCAGAATGCCGCGCGCCGTGACCTCGGCCTCTTCGTCGGCGATGGAGACCATGTCGGCGGGGCCGGTCTTGGAGCGGACGGTCAGATGGGCCAGCTGGGCGAAGTGGCGCTCCAGCCCGGCGCCGGCGGTCTTGGCCGCCTCGATCATGGCCTTCAGGTCTTCGGAGGGATCAATCATGATGCGAACTCAGTCTCTCAGGCGGGTGCGCCACAGGCTGGCGGCCAGCAGCATGGAAATGACGGAGGAGCCGATCCAGAACCAGATGACCGGACCAAAGTCATAGGTGCGGACCTCGCCCACAACGGTCATGCCGCGCTCGATCAGGAAGCCGGAAATCTGTTCCTGAAGGGCGGCGCCGATGTAGCTGAAGATGCCGATGACCCCCATGGCCGCCCCGGCCACGCGCTTGGGCGCGATGTCCACGGCGAACAGGCCGCCCAGCGAGGTGACCAGACCCGTCAGCCCCATGCCGAACAGGAGCATGGAGAAGACCATGACCGGCATGGTGTTGGACCCCCAGAAGAACAGGGCCAGGCCGGCGATCTCCATCAGCGCGAAGATCAGGTTCACCGGCGGGCGGCGGGCGGCGAAATATTTGTCGGAGATGAAGCCGAAGCCGATGGCCCCGGCGATACCGGCCAGGGTGCTGATCATCAGCAGGGTCCCGGCGGCGGGCAGGGAGAAGCCGCGCGCCTCTTGCAGATAGAGCACGCCCCAGGAGTTGATGGCGTAGCGGGTGACATAGGTGGTGGCCGAGGCCAGGCACAGAATCCAGATGGCGGGCAGTTTCAGAATGGACAGTTGCAGGCCCAGAACGGACTTGATGCCGGGCTTGGGCGCTTCGTTGTAGTTGTCCTTCTTCCAGTCGTTGACGGCGGGCAGGCCCATGGTGCGCGGCCGGTCCTGGATCAGCAGATAACAGCCGATGGCCGTCGCTACGCCCAGCACGCCCGGTCCCCAGAAGCCCCAGCGCCAACCGGCCGCCGCCACCAGCGAACCGACCACCAGGAAGGTCAGGCCCTCGCCGATGGAGTGGGCCGTGCTCCAGACGCCGTAGGCCCGGCCGCGTTCCTGATTGGAGAACCAGTTGGTCATGGCGACCACGCCGCCCGGCGCGCCGAAGCTCTGGAACCAGCCGTTCAGGCCCCACAGCACGGCCGCCGCCCAGACGGTGGTGGTGTAGCCCATCAGCAGGTTGCAGATCGCCGTGGCCAGGAAGGCGAAGGCCAGGAAGCGCTTCATGTTGGCGTGGTCGGCCAGGAAGCCGTTGGTCAGCTTGCCGATCGCATAGGTGTAGAATAGCGCCGAACCGATCAGCCCGAGTTCGGTCGGGGTGAAGACCCCGGCGTCGATCAGCGGCTTCTTCACCACGCCCAGCGCCAGGCGGCAGGTATAGATCAGGCCATAGCCCAGGGTGATGGCCAACATCACGCGGAAGCGGTGGCGGTGGAACAGAGAGGAGACCGTGGCGGCGTCGCCGATCTCGGGCTTGTCCGCCCCGGTCGCAAAGAAGCGCAGCAGTCCTCGGGCCATGTGGCCGCCTCCCATGA
>JALAGW010000148.1 GCA_022712235.1 Brevundimonas sp.
ACGACGGCGGCCTTGAGGATTTCGTCTTCCAGATCCAGCGCCACGGCGCCGTCCTTGATGATCAACCCGAGGAAGGCGACCAGGTTGCGCGCATAGAGGGCGCTGGCGTCAGCGGCGATGCGGCCCGGCAGATTGGTCCAGCCGACGATCTGCACGCCGTTGGCCGTGCTCACGATCTCGCCGGGCCTGGAGCCCTCGACATTGCCGCCCGCCTCGACCGCCAGATCGATCAGGACCGAGCCCGGCTTCATCGAGGCCACCTGTTCGGCGCTGACCAGCACCGGCGCCGCGCGGCCGGGGATCAGGGCGGTGGTGATGACGATGTCCTGTTTCCTGATGTGCTCGCCGGTCAGGACGGCCTGCTTGGCCTGATACTCCGCCGACATGGGCTTGGCGTAGCCCCCCGCCGTCTGGGCGTTCTTGAACTCCTCGTCCTCGACCGCCAGGAATTTGGCGCCCAGGCTCTCGACCTGTTCCTTGGTGGCCGGGCGGACGTCGGTCGCGGTGACCACCGCGCCGAGGCGCCGCGCCGTGGCGATGGCCTGCAGCCCCGCCACGCCCACGCCCATGACGAAGACCTTGGCGGCGGCGACCGTGCCCGCCGCCGTCATCATCATCGGGAAGCCCTTGCCGAAGGCGTAGGCCGCCTCGATCACCGCGCGATAGCCGGCCAGATTGGCCTGGGACGACAGCACGTCCATGACCTGGGCGCGGGTGATGCGCGGCACGAATTCCATGGCGAAGGCGGTGACGTTCGCGCCCTTCAGCGCCTCGACCGTGTCCTTCTCGCGCCAGGCGTCCAGCATGGCGACGACGACGGAGCCGGGTTTCAGGGCGCTGGTCTCCTGCGCCGTCGGGCCGCGCACCTTGAGCAGAATGTCGGCGCCGTCCAGCACCGCGCGGGTGTCGGGCTTCACCGTGGCCCCGGCCTCGACGTAGTCGGCGTCGGGAATGGACGAGCCGATGCCCGTCCCAGCCTCGACCGAGACGGTCGCGCCCAAGGCGATCAGCTTCTTCACCGTCTCCGGCGTTACAGCGCAACGCGTCTCGCCTTCACGGCGCTCGCGGGTCACGGCGATGGCGACAGCCAAGCGAATCCCTCCCAAGTCCCCCAGAACCTGGACGTTAGGACGAAGCGGAAGGGCGCGTCAAAACGCAATCGCTCCCTAAAGCTGACAATTTGTTGCACCGCATCGAAAATCTACCCCCTTCGACGCAAGTTTCGACCCCTCGCCCTAGAAGGCAGACATGAAAAAGCCCGTCGACCGGATAGATCGACGGGCCATTCAAAAATGCCGCAGCGCCGCAGCGGCGGCGCAAAACTCAGTGGGCGGGCTTGGAGCGCAGGGCGAAGAAGCCGGCCACGAACACCACGACGCCGCTGATCGCGCCGGCAAGGAAGCCCGCACCGACCGCGAACCAGACCGTCAGCAGCACCAGAATGGCGGCCGTCAGCAGCGAGCCCCACTTGGCGAGGAATTTGAACAGTTCCCAGGTCGAGACCTGTTCCGAGATTTCCATCGAGCCGTGCACATAGGCGTGTTCGGCGTGGTCTGCGTGCTGGTCGGCCATTCAGGTCTTCCGAAAAAGAGTCGAGATTTCGACGGCTCTTATAGCGGTCAGGGCGCGACGCTCAAGGCCCAGCCTCAATCAAGCGCGGCCAGAACGTCGCGGGCGAAGGCGGCGACGTCGAACCCCTTGCCCGCCGGGTCCTCGCCGCGCCGCACGATGACGACGTCGCGGCTGGGCACGATCACGACATACTGCCCGCGATTGCCGAAGGCGGCGAAGGCGTCGGCGGGCACGCCTTCGGAACGGTTCATCACCCAGAAGGTCGCGCCGTAACCGAAATTCCCGGTCGGCGGCTGCGGCCCCGACGGCGTCGAAACAAAGGCGCGCCAGCCTTCCGGCAGGAGGCGCTCGCCCTCCCAGACTCCGTCCTGAACATAGAGCTGACCGAAGCGGGCCAGATCGCGCGCCGTGGTCCAGACCTGGCTCGACAGGATGTAGTTCCCGCGCCAGTCGGTCTCGACGAAGGTGTGCGTCATGCCCAGACGGTCGAACAATTCGGCCGGCGGATGGGCTGTGAAGGTCGGGGCGATGGCCATGACCGCCAGCAGGGTGTCGTTGTTGGCGTAGCGATAGGTCGAGCCGACCGGCGCCAGCAACGGCCAACCCGGCGCCTGCTCGTCCGCCGCCGTGCCGCCGAAGTAAAGGGCGTCGGTGCGGTTGCCCGCCGTGTCGCTGGTCAAGCCCGACGACATGCGCATCAGGGCTTCCAGGGTGATGGCGCCGCGCGGGTCGCCCGGCCCGCGCCAGTTGGCGATGGCGGCGGGCGCTTTCACATCGACCTCGCCGCGCTGGACCGCCGCCCCGATCAGGGTCCCGGCTAGGCTCTTGGCCACCGACCAGGTGCGCTGGGGGACAAGGGGGCCGAAGTCGGGGGCGTAGCGCTCGGCGACGATGCGGCCGTTCTGAAGCACCACCACGCCGGTCGTATTGGTTCCGACGCCGAAGCCCTGCCGGAAGGCGCGGTCGACCGCGCCGGTCAGGGCCGCCGCATCGCCCTGCGCCGGTGCTGTCGCCAAGGGCGGCGCCGAGGTCCGGCGCACCTGCGGCGCCCGGGCCGGGGCTCCGCCGACGACATAGGCCATAGGCTCGATCACGCAGCCGCGCCCCGGCGTATGGGTGGCGATGCGCGGCGGCGCGACCGCGTCCCACGCGACCGAGACGATGTCGCCGGCCATCTCCGCCTTCATGTCGGCGATCAGGGGCTGAAGCTCGGGATAGATGCCGACCAGTTCATTGGCCTCGACGCTGGCCGGGGTGCGACTCGCCCCGGCTTCCTGCGCCGTGTGAACGGCGCTGCAGACCGTCAGGGCCTTGTATCCCGCAGCAAGAGCGCGATGTCCTGCGGTCGGGGACGCCTGGGCGAGGGCGGCGGTCGGCAGGGCGAGAACAGCGGCGAGGATGAGAGCGCGGCAGGCGTGTTTCATGCCGCCACGCTTTACGCTGGGTGCATCCGTGTCAACGGCGGGAACCCTTTCCTTCGCCCACAAGGGGAGAAGGGTTCTAGGCCGACAGCGCCTCGAACTGATCGACCAGCCGCTCCAGCCGCTTCGTGCCGATGGTCCAGAAGGCCGGGTCGCGCGGGTTGAGGCCGAAGGGCTTCAGCGCCTCGACATAGGTGTGCGCCCCGCCGCCCGACAGCAGATCGCGATAGAGGGGCGTGAAGGCCGACGGTTCCTTAGCCCGCGTCTCCATCAGGGCCGCGACCAGCAGGTCGCCGAAGGCGTAGGCGTAGACATAGAAGGGCGAGTGGACGAAGTGGCTGACGTAGGCCCACCAGTGCTCATAACCGGGGTTCAGCGTCACCGCCGGGCCGAGGCTGGCGCCCAGTTCCTCCATCCAGATTTGACCGATGCGCTCGACCGAAACCTCGCCCGCCGCGCGCTCGTCGTGGAAACGGGTTTCGAAGCGGTGGAAGGCGATCTGGCGCACCACCGTGTTCAGCCCGTCCTCGATCCGGCCGGCCAGCAGGGCGCGCTGATCCTCCGGCGTCGCCTCGGCCAGCAGCCGGTCGAAGGTCAGCCCCTCGGCGAAGATGGAGGCGGTCTCGGCCAGGGTCAGCGGCGTGTCGGCCAGCAAGCTCCCTTGCGCCGCCGCCAGGGTCTGATGCACCCCGTGGCCCAGTTCATGGGCCAGGGTCAGCAGGTCGCGCCGCTCGCCCATCCAGTTCAGGAAGACATAGGGATGGCGGTCCGCCGTCACCGGGTGGGCGTAGGCGCCGGACTGCTTGCCCGGCCGCGCCCTGGCGTCGATCCATGGCCTGTCGAAGAACCAGGCCGCGCGTTCGGCGAAGTCGCCGCCGAGGTCCGCAAAGCTGGCCAGCACCACCTCGCGCGCCTGCGCCCAGTCATAGGTGCGTGGCGGCGTCGCCTCGATCGGGGCGTTGCGGTCCCAGTGGTCCAGCGCCGTCTTGCCCATGGCCTTGGCTTTCAGCGCATAATAGCGGTGCGAGATGCGCGGATAGGCTTGCGCCACCGCCTCGGCCATGGCGTCCACGCTCTCACCGTCGACCTCATTGCCCAGGTGGCGGCTGTCAGCGGGGCGTTTGAAGCCGCGCCACTTGTCTTCCAGCGCCTTGTCGGCGGCGACGGTGTTCATGGCCATGGCCATGGTCTGGGCCTTGTCGGCGAAAGCTTTGGACAGACCCTCGGCGGCTGAGGCGCGCCTGGCGGCGTCGGCGTCGCTGAGGCGGTTCAGGGCTTCCGACAGGGTCAGGCTTTCGCCATCGGCCTCGGCTCGCAGCGCCGCCAGGGTCTCGTCGAACAGACGCGGCCACTGGGCCTGAATGGGGCCGCGCTCGGCGATGAAGGTCTCAAGCTCGGAGGACAGTTCATGCGGCTTCATGGCCCGCACCCGACGCAGCCAGGGCGACCAGCGCCCGGCGGCGGGATGGGCGGACAGGGCCGCTTCGATCTCGGCCTCGTCCAGCTGGTTGATCTCCAGCGTCAGCCAAACGGTCGGGGTGGCGATGACCGTCATCTTCTCGCGGATATTGGCCTCGAAGCCTTGCGCGCCCGCATCGTCGCGCGCCGTCGAGGCCGCGAGGAAGGCGTAGGCGCCGAGACCGCCCATGACGTCCGCCGCCTGTTCATAGAGGGCGATAGTCTGATCCAGAGCCTGGCCCAGAGCCGCCGCATCGCCACGCTGGCCGACCAGTCGGCCCTGAAAGGCGTTCATCTGCTCCACCAGCATCCTGGCCCGGTCCAGATCAGCGCTGATGCGCCCATCCTTGCGCGAGGCGTAAAGATCGGACAGATCCCACAGCGGGGCGTCGGCGAAGTCGGTCGTCTGGACGGGCGCGTTCATGTCCTTGGTTTTGGGGACCCCGCCGCTCCAGCGCAACGGGTGCGGCGACAAGGCGCCCGAAATCGGCGGAGATTTCTCTGGACGCACGTCGCTCGGGCGAGGATTGTCACCGGTATCATAATATGAATTTCAAGAACCGGGGGAACGCGCCATGACCAGGTCCATCCATCGACGGGGCCTTTTCGGCGGACTGGCGGCGGGCGCGGCGGCGGCCAGCCTGCCAGCTCCGGCCCTGACCCAGACCCGCGACCAGATCGCTCCGTTCGGGCGTGACTGGAGCGGCCAGACCTGGACGCCGGGCGTCGAAGGCCAGCGGCGCGCGGATCGCGGCGACGGAACCTTCCTGAACCCGGTCATCGCCGGGGACCGTCCCGACCCGACGATCCTGAAGGACGGCGACGTCTATTACATGACCTTTTCGTCGTTCGAATCCGTGCCAGGCCTGGTCATCTGGCGATCGACCGATCTGGTGAACTGGACCCCGATCACCGCCGCCCTGACGCGCAACATCGGCTCGGTCTGGGCGCCTGAGCTGTGCAAGCATGACGGCCGCTACTTCCTCTACATCCCCGCCCGCACCGAGACCTATCGCACCAGCTATGTCTCATGGGCCGACCGGATCGAGGGACCGTGGAGCGATCCGGTCGACCTGCACCTGCCCGACCATATCGACCCCGGCCACATCCTCGGCGAGGACGGCAAGCGCTATCTCTTCCTCAGC
>JALAGW010000149.1 GCA_022712235.1 Brevundimonas sp.
ACCTCAGGGCGCGGCGCGGCGACGGGAGCCGGCGCCACCGCCCTCTCCTCTTCATCGTCAAAGATGGAGCGCCAGACCGAGGTCGCCGCCCGCGACGGCGCCTCGGGCTCGACAGCGGCCGGAGCGGCCGCCTTTCCGGGCGATACCTGGGGATAGGGCACGGGCGAGGCGGCGGCTTCGCTCGTCGGCTTCGGCGGCGTCGATGAGGATGTGGGCGCCGGCGGCGACGCAGAGTTCGCCATCCGCTGATCGACAGCGTTCCCCAGGATGGCCACGCCCAGCGCCAGCAGAATCAGACCGATCACGGCGCCGATCAGCGACCCGATCAGGATGCGCGACAGACTGGAAGAAGCAGCGGACGACGACATGGTCCCTCAGGCCTATCACCGAAAGACGCGACGGCAACCCTGTTCGGATCAGAAGGCGGTCCGCATGGCGTCGCGCGACCAGCGCACCACCACCTTTTCCTCCTGATCGGCGCCCAGGCGGTCATAGAAGCGTCGCGCCCCTCGGTTGTCCGTCCGCACCTCCCAGCGCGCGCCCAGCCCATCGGCCTCCGCCGCAAAGGCGCGCGGCGCGGGCCTCGCCGACGCCCGCGCCGCGCGCCGCCTCGACGACGAACAGGTCGTCGAGGTTGAGATAGTCCTCGCCGCGCCAGATGCCGTAGACTCGCGTCCAGGAAACGAAGCCGACCGCCCGGTCGTCGATCTCGGCCAGCAGAAAGGCCGCGCGGGGCGGCTGATCCGCCAGGGCGTCCATCAGGCTGTCCGGCGTGGCCGCCAGATAGGGCGTCAATCCTTCATGGGCGGCCAGGGCCTGCATCAGGGCGTGAATCCCTTGAGCGTCCGCCGCCGTCGCGCGCCGGATCGCCAGGGCCGCCATTAGACCGCCAGATCGAACAGAGCGTCGCGCACGATCTCGGGATGGGTCATCGGAAACAGATGACCGCCTCCGGCGACCGCGCGCACCCGCAGCGGCGCGGCGTCCGGCGCCGTGACCGGCGTGGCGCACAGGCTGCCGCTTTCCGCCTTCAATATCTGGATTCCGCCCGGATAGCGCCGCAGGGCGCGCCAGGGATTGTGCGCCTGGGCCGCATAGTTGGAAGCCTCCCAGGCCGGATCACAGGTCAGGGCGAACCCTTGATCGGTCTCGGTCAATCCATCGGTCAGATAGTCAGCCAGCATCATGTCGGGCCAGCCCTTGAAGGCCCCACGCCCGCGATAGGCCTTGAGCGCCTGTTCCCGGCTGTCGAACAGGGACCGACGCCTCAGCGTGCCCTGAACGATGGGGAAATGCTGGGCCAGCCTGCCGACCAGGGGCAGGTTCATGGCCAGGACCATTTCACGTCGCCAGATCACCGGGTCGAGCAGGAGCAGGCGCGACACCCGGTCGGGCCGCTCGGCCGCCGCCAGAAGGCCGCTGGTGCCGCCGATGGAGTGGCCCGCCAGGGCCACGGGCGGGCCGTCCACGGCGTCCAGAAGCCCGATCAGGTCGTCGCGATGATCCTTCCAGCTGCGCCGCCCCTGCGGTTGGGCCGGGAGCCCGGTCCGGCCGTGCCCGCGCAGATCCGGCGCCCAGATGCGCAGGGCGCCCGACAGCGGCTGGAGCAGGGAGCGATAGGTATAGGCGTTGAAGCCGTTGGCGTGGACGAAGATCAGGTCGACCGGTCGCGCCGGATCGCCGAAATCGAGGACGGCCATCTCGCCCCCGCCCCAGCGGTTGTCGATGGGAACGGTCAGACGCCGCGGCGCCGAAAGGGCCAGGGCGTCCATACGCGTCAGGCCGCCACGCGGCAGGCCGGGCAGCGGCCGTGGCCCTCGATGGTGGTGCGCTCGATGGCGTAGCCGGCCGTGGACGCGGCCTCGGCGAAGGCGTCGCCGCCCGCCACGGCCACTTCTTCGGTCGCCCCGCAGCAGTCGCAGATCAGGAAGGCCGCGGCGTGGGCCGGAGCGTCGGCAGCCGAAGCGGTGCAGGCGACATAGGCGCTGATCGAGGCGATGCGGTGCACCACGCCCCGACGTTCCAGGAACTCAAGCGCGCGATAGACGGTCGGCGGCTTGGCGGCCTGGCCGTCGACGCCATAGCGGGCGATCAGGTCATAGGCCTTGACCGGCTCGCCCGCCGCCAGCAGCAGCTCCAGCACGCGGCGGCGCGGCGCCGTCATGCGCTCGCCCTCGGCGGCGCAGCGGGCCTCGACCGAGACAATGGCCTGCTCGACCTCGGCGGGACCGGGTCGATGGTCGGAATGATCGTGATCGCAAGCGGCACCCATGCCCCACAGCTAAGGGGTCCGTCGCCGCATCGCAACCGGCGCCGACGTCGCAGAGCCTATCGCATCCGCCGTTCGTCGAACCGTCGCGTTTGCGACGCGCCCGGCCATGGGCTAGAAGGCCCGACCATTCTGTTCAGAGCCGATCCGACCATCATGACCGACACCACGACCCAAGCGTCCGGCCCCCTGTCCGGCACCGTCCTGTTCTACACCCAGCCGGAGCCGATTTCCTTCGAGGCCCACAGCAAGCTGGGCGTGACGCCGTCCGATCAACCCTACGCCTTCGTGGCGCAGACCAACATCGTGCCGCTGACCGTGACCGAGTTCGCACCGGCCGCCCTGTCCTATCCGATCATCTTCGTCGGCGAGCAGAAGCAGCCCGTCGTGGCCATGGGCCTGCGTCAGAACGACAACATGTTCATCGAGAACGGCCAGTTCCGTCCCGACGCCTACATCCCGGCCTATGTGCGCCGTTATCCGTTCGTCTTCGCCAACGACGACAGCCAGCAGCGCATGATCCTGTGCATCGACCGCGCCGCCCCCTTCGTCAGCGAAAACGCGGAAGTGCCGCTGTTCGACGGCGACCAGCCCAGCGCCTACGTCAACAATGCGATGGAGTTCTGCAACAACTTCGAGCAAGAGCGCATTCGCACGGAATCCTTCGTCAAGCTGCTGACGGACCTGGACCTGTTCGAAGTGCGCCAAGCCAACTTCACCCCCCGCAACCCTGACGGTTCGGCCGGCGCCGTGCAGAAGCTGGCCGAGTATTTCGCCGTCTCAGAAGACAAGCTGAAGGCTCTGCCGGCGGACAAGCTGGTCGAACTGCGCGACAACGGCGCCCTGGGCCAGATCTACGCCCACCTGGTGTCGCTGCTGGGCTGGGACCGCCTGATTTCGGTCGCGCTGCAACGCGCCAACGAAACCCCGGTCGCCGCCAACGCTTGATTCCAGGCCTATCGCACCTACGCGCTGCTTGAGGCCATTTTAGGTGGGCCTATCGCGCTTACGCGCTGCTTGAGGCCGTTGGAAAAATGAAGACGCCCCGTCGGGAAACCGGCGGGGCGTTTTTCTATGGCTAGCGCCGGGCGACCAGGGCGCGGGTCAGGCAGGAGAAGACCAGCCGCCCCGCCTCGTCCAGCAGGTCCTGCTGGGCGATGACGATGCCCTTCTCGTCCCCGACCGGGTCCTTGCCCATGACCGTCAGCCGGCCGCGCAGCAGTTCGCCCGCCGGCGGATTGCGCAGGAATCGCAGGCCGTCGATGGCCAGGGTCTTGGTCCCGGCCCAATGCCCCGCCTTCTCCGCCGACAGCCGGCTCCACAGGGCATAGACCAGGGCGTCGGGCGCGCCATAGGCCACGTCCCAGCCCGGCGCGAAACGCTCGGCGAAAACGTCCAGAGCGCCTGCATCCACCGCACAGGCGCCCAGGGGGATGACCTGACCGACCTCGAGATCCTCGAAGTGGACATGCAGCGGCTCGGTCATCCCGTCAGGCTCCTCAGGCGGCGGGCTCTTCCGAAACCCGGACCAGCAGCTTGCCGTCATGGTCGCCGGTGAACAAGCGGTTCAGCGAGGTCACCGCGCCTTCCAGACCATCATCGACGTGGACCTTCCACTTCACCCTGCCGTCAGCCAGCCACGGCCCCATCTCCTCGACCATCTCCCTGGCCCGATGGGCGTAGTCGAGGACCAGGAAGCCCTGGACGTTCAGGCGATGGGTGATGATCCGGCTGAAGTTCGGCGACGGCGGCATCCGTGTGGCGTTGTAGGACGAGATCAGACCGCAGACCGCCATGCGGGCGTGGACGTTCAGCCGGTTCCACACGGCGATCATGATGTCGCCGCCGACATTCTCGAAATTCAGGTCGATGCCGTTGGGGGCCAGACGGTCCAGGGCGTCCCCCACGTCCTCGTTCTTGTAGTCGACGGCGGCGTCGAAGCCGAGATCCTCGGTCAGCCAGCGACACTTGTCGGGTCCGCCGGCGATGCCGATGACGCGGGCGCCGCGTTGTTTGGCCACCTGCCCGGCGATGGAGCCCACC
>JALAGW010000150.1 GCA_022712235.1 Brevundimonas sp.
CACATTGCAGCGACGGCCCTTCTGGTCCTGGCAGCTGCCTTCGAAGCGCGCGTTGCCGTCTCCGACCTGACGCGTGGGATAGGTGCACTGCCACTTGCGCGTCGACAGGCCGCCGAAGAAGCGGTTGATCTCGCTGGGACGGACGCACTTCTGCTCCGTGTCGCGCGCGCCCATGACGCTGGTGGTGTATTCCCAGTAGCCGGGCAGGACCTCGCTGCGGCTGGCCTGGGCCTGCGGGGCGGAAGCCGGGGCGGCCAGCATCACGGCGCCGGCGACGACGGGGGCTGCCACGGCCGCAGCGCGCGCCAGCGAGACGGACAGGGTCTTCATGGGGAGCTTCCGATAGGTCTTCATGCGATCCTCTCTATAGCAGGACGTTGAACGTCGGCTGAACGAAGGCGATCCCTCGTCGGTCATACAGGCTCAATCCCTGCCCTGACTCGACTCCAGCCTTGACGGCCTCCGAGTCATTCCTCTATACGGCCCCCTCTCTCGCAGGGGTCCGCCCGCTGCGTGCACCTGTTTCATGCGTCCGCACACGTTCGCGGATGTGACCTTGAGGATCTTAAGATGTCGCGTCGTTGCGAACTCACGGGTATCGGCCCGATGGTCGGCCACAATGTGAGCCACTCGAACATCAAGACCAAGCGCCGCTTCCTGCCGTCGCTGAAGACGGTCAAGGTGGCTTCTGAGTCTTTGGGCCAAACCTTCTCGCTGCGCATCTCGAACGCCGCGCTGCGCACCCTGGACTACAAGGGCGGCCTGGACGCCTTCATCGTCAAGGCTCGCGACGAAAAGCTGTCGACCGCCGCCCTGCGCATCAAGCGCCAGGTCAAGGCCAAGCTGGCTGAACAGACCGCCGCCTAAGTCGCGCTGTCTGACCAAGATTTGAAGAGGCCGGTGGAAACACCGGCCTTTTTCTTTGCCTGCTTTTCTCCGTCATCCCGGAAACGGCGCAGCCGTTATTCGGGACCCAGACGCTGGACCAGGCCGACACGCCCTCCATGCCTGTCGCCGCCGCCTGGGTTCCGGGTTCGCTTCGCGCCCCGGAATGACAGCAAAGACTTGCGGCGCGTCTCTCCCCCGCTACGGTCATGGCGACATCTGCCGGAGCCATCGCCTTGCGCCTGACCGCCGCCCTCTGCCTGACCACAGCCCTGCTGTCGGCGCCCGCGCTCGCTCAGGAAGCCGCCCCGGCCCGCGATTCGACGCCCTTCACCCTGTCCAGCGGCACGCCGCGCACGCCCGAACAGCTGGCCCTGCGCTTCGACAGGGCGGACCTGTCGTTCAAGCTCCTGCCCGAGAGCCAGTCGATCGAGGGCGTCGCGGTCCTCGACTTCACCGCCACGGCCCCTGCCTCCGCCGTCGTAGTCGAACTGGATGCGTTGTTCACCATCGCCTCCATCACCGTGGACGGCCAGACCATCACCGGCTGGTCCAACCCCGACGGTCGCCTGACCATCCCCCTGTCCCAGCCCCTGACGGCCGGCCAGACGGCCTCCGTCCGCATCGCCTATGCCGGTCGCCCGCATCAGGCCCAACGCGCCCCTTGGGACGGCGGCTTCGTCTGGTCGACCACGCCCGACGGCCAGCCGTGGATCGCCAGCGCGGTCCAGGGCGAGGGCTGCGACCTGTTCTGGCCCTGCGTCGACCACCCCCAGGGCGAGCCCGACCGCGTCGACCTGCACATCACCATACCGTCCAGCCTCAGCGCCCCCGCCAACGGCCGCTTCCTGGGCAAGACCGACAACGGCGACGGCACGACCACCTGGAACTGGACCGCGCGCCAGCCCGACACCTACGCCATCAGCCTAAACGTCGGCCCCTTCGTGGAAATGGCCGCCGACTACCCCAGCCGCTTCGGCAATGTGATTCCCCTGCGTTTCTGGCGCCTGGCCTCCGACGACCCGGCCAAGGCCGCGGCCCTGTTCGCCGAGTTCCCCAAACAGCTCGACTTCTATGAGGCCACGGTCGGCCCCTTCCCCTTCGGCGACGAAAAGATGGGCGTGGTCGAGACCCCGCATCTGGGCATGGAGCACCAGACCATCAACGCCTACGGCAACGGCTACAAGCTGGACGGCAAGGGCTATGACTGGCTGCTGCAGCATGAGCTGGCGCACGAGTGGTTCGGCAATCAGCTGACCAACGCCGACTGGGACGACATGTGGCTGCACGAAGGCTTCGGCACATACATGCAGCCTCTCTACGCCCGCTGGCTGAACGGCGAACGCGCCATGCAGTCGGAACTGCAGACCATGCGCCTGACCCTGGCCAACCGCTTCCCCGTGGTGTCGGGCAAGCCCCAGGACGCGGGCACGGTCTATAACGGCGAGACCGGACCGGGGCTGGACCTCTATTACAAGGGCGCCCTGATCGCCCACACCCTGCGCCTCTACATCGGCGACGACGCCTTCTACGAGAGCCTTCGCCGCCTCGTGTATGGCCGCCCCGATCCGAAGCCGGGGAACTTCGCGCCTCGCTACGCCACGACGCCCGAGTTCATCGCCATCGTCAATGAAGTGACGGGCCGCGACCTGGGCTGGTTCTTCGACGCCTACCTCTATCAGGCCGCCCTGCCCGACCTGGTCATGACCCACGACGGCGAGCGCGTCAGCCTGGAATGGAAGACCGGGAACGGCCGCCCCTTCCCCCTGCCCGTCGAGATCGAGGTGGACGGCCAGACCCGCACCCTGCCGATGACCGAGGGTCGCGCCAGCTTCACCGCGCCCGCCGGCGCCCACGTGCTGCTGGACCCCGGCTCCAAGGTGTTGCGCCGGCTGGAATACCTGGAAATCTGGAAAGCGTCTCAGGCGCCCGCGTCATGATGATTGACGTCATCGCCTGCGCCGCCTTGGTCGGCTTTGTCGCCTTCGCCTGGTGGATGGCGTTTCACCGCCTGCCGCGCCCGGACAAGCCGCCCAGGCTGACCGTCTTCACCGCCATGGAGGACCGCATCCGCCAGGTTCCCCCGAAGGATCAGAACTAGGGCTCCAGCTCGACCGCCGTGGAGAGAGCCGCCCCTAGAAGGCTCTGATCGCAACCCCTGCGTCTGACCGAAAAAAGACCAGCCGTCAGGTATGCGCAGAATTCGCCATACCCATGGTTTTCAAGACCTGTAAATCCGCCCCTTTGAAGAGGGCGATCCAAGGGGGCGCTATGAGAATTCTTGCTGCGTTCGCGGCTTTTGCCGCCTGCCTGATGGCTGGGCCTGCCTTGTCAGCGCCGGTCACATGGACCATCCCGCCCACGACCTTGCCAAATGGCGATGTCATCAGCGGCACGTTCGAATACGATGCCGATACGGCTCTCCTCTCAAATCCAAACGTCATACAGACGGGGAGTGATCCCGGAACCTACGGGTTCGTGGGCGGGGCCGGAGGCGCAAATCGAATCCTTCAGCGGGCGGATTGGGTCGGCTTCGACGCCCGCGTCCTCACCATCAGCCTTTCCGGGATTCCGGCAAACGGCGGAAATTTTGTAAGCCCTTTTATCAGCGTGGGCAGTTGCAGCGGCGTCAGCTTTGGCGGTCTGTGCCTCGGCGCCCAATTTCAGATCAGACGCGACCTCGTGGCCATGTCGGCCCCGGCGCCGGTTCCAACCCTGTCGGAATGGGCGATGATTCTGCTTGGCCTGACGCTGGCGGGCGGAGCCGCGCTCCTTGTCCAGCGGCGCCGGTTCGCCTGACCTAAGCTCATCCCGCGGCCTAGGGGATTGCGCCCCTACGGCTCCAGTTCGATGTCCCAGTAGAGGTAGTCCAGCCAGCTCTGGTGCAGATAGTGCGGCGGGAAGCGACGCCCGGCTTCCTGCAGCTCCCAGGAGTTCGGCTGATGCGCGGTGCGCCGCAACAGGGGCATGCCCGCCTGCTGCGGGGTGCGCCCGCCCTTCCTCAGGTTGCAGGGTCCGCAGGCGGCGACGATGTTCTGCCAGGTGGTGCGCCCGCCGCGCGAACGGGGGATGACGTGGTCGAAGGTCAGGTCCTGGGCCAGGCCCTGTTCACCGCAATACTGGCAGGCGAAGCCGTCGCGCAGGAAGACGTTGAAGCGGGTGAAGGCGGGCTTGCGGTCCTGATCGACGTAGTTCTTCAGCGAGATGACGCTGGGCAGCTGCATCTCCATCGACGGGCTGCGCACCACCTTGTCATAGGTGGCGACCACGTCGACGCGCTCCTGCCAGACGGCCTTGACCACTTCTTCCCAGGGCCAGATCGACAGGGGATAATAGGACAGAGGACGGAAATCGGCGTTCAGCACCAGGGCCGGAAAGCCGGACGGCGGGCGGGTCAGGACCTGCATCAGGCCCTCCCGCTCATACGGGGGGATACCGAGGCGACAGGAGTGAGGACACGTCTCCTTCCCTAGTCTGACAGCTTCAGCCTACGCCCGATTCTCCCTCATCGCCATGACCGAGATGCAGCGTTTTCGTGACGCGCCTCAGAAGACCTCGACCAGCTCGAAGCGCTCGCAGACCACCTTCATGCCCGGCGCCCAGGTCCCTTCGCGGCGGAAATAGGCCTCATGCGCGTCGCGCCACCACCCATAGGTCAGGTCGCCCTCGCCCTCGGCGCGAGCGAAGTCCTCACTGACGTCCTCGAAGGGCATGATCTCGACGTTCGTCGTGCGGATGGCGCAGCGCGGCGTCCCGGCGCCGTCCAGAATGACGCTGATCTCGCCCATGCTCGGCATGATGTCGGCCTCGCATGAGGCCAGGGACGAACAGGTGGCGCGCTTGCCGCCCGCCAGCACCAGAACCAGCAGTTCGTCGGCCAGTTCAGGACTGTCGCCGAACGGCCAGCGCGGCGCGTCGCGATAGGCCTCAGGAACGTCAGCCATTCGCTCAGTTCCGCGTCGGCGCGCTGGGGAAGGCCGGCAGGCTCCAGCCCCGCTTCCGGGCCCCGGCCCGCAGAGCGAAGCCCGCCGCCACCGCCACGCCCACCGCCGGCCAGGTCGGCACGCCCAGGGCCTTCAGGGTCACGAACAGGCCCGCCGCCAGAAGCGCGGCGGTGATGTTCAGCTCGCGCCGCAGCAGGATCGAGGGCTGGCCCGCCAGAACATCGCGCACCACCCCGCCGAAGCAGGCGGTCAGCACCCCCATGACTACGCAGATCAGGGGCGCCACGCCATAGGAGGCCGCCTTGGCCGCCCCCATGACGCCATAGGCGGCAAGCCCCACCGCATCCAGCCACAGCAGGGCGCGGAAGCGCCAGCTGCGCGCCCCCAGCACCCAGAAGGCCGCCGCCGCCAGCAGGCAGACAGCGATATAGCGCCAGTCCTGCACCCAGAAGACCGGCGCCCCGATCAGCAGATCGCGCAGGGTCCCGCCCCCGACCCCGGTGATGGCGCCGAAGAAGGCGAAGGTCACCAGGTCGTGCTTCTCGCGCGCGGCGGCCAGGGCCCCGGTTGCGGCGAAGACGGCCACGCCCGCGAAGTCCAGCAAGGGCAGGACGGTCTCGGGACGGGTCAGGTCGGCGTCGATCAGCGGGGTCAAGTCGGCGGGTCCTCCAGCGTGATATCGCCACGCTTGACCCCTCCATACCATCCCCAGAGCAGATGCGCCGCCACCCCGCGATGCGGCCGCCAGATTTCCGCCCGCGCATAGGCCTGCTTCTCATTAGGGCGGTCGTCAGCGGCATCCGCCCATCGCATCGCCTCCTGCAAGGCCACGTCGCCGCCGGGAAAGACGTCCAGCCGACCCTCGCAGAACATCAGGAAGGTCTCGGCCGTCCACTTGCCCACGCCCTTGATGGCTGTCAGCGCCGCGATGGCCTCGGCGTCGTCCAGCCGCTCCAGACGGTCGAAATCGACCCGACCCTCGGTCTGGGCGCGCGCGATCTCATGGCCGTATTTCGCCTTCTGTCCCGACAGGCCGAAGGTGCGCAGGGTCTCGACATCCAGCGCCAGAACCGCGTCCGGCGTCACCACGCCCCCCAGCCCCTCCACCGTCCGCTTCCAGATCGAGGCCGCGGCGGCGACCGAGACCTGCTGCTCCACGATCATGCGGAACAACCCCTCATAGCCGCCGGGCCGCAGCCGCCACTCGAACACCGGCGTCGAAACGTGCGCCCGCGCCAGCGCCGGATCGGCGGCGGCCAGGGCCTCGCGGGCGGCGGCGATGGAGAGGGCGGTCGGAGCTGTGGCCATGCCTCATGCTAGGCCGAGGTCTCGCCCTTCGGAAAGAGGGCGCCCGTCCCCCATTCTGACCACGACCGGCAACCGCTAGGCTGCCCCCCTGTTCACAGCCCGCATCGCCCCCTCGCCCCC
>JALAGW010000151.1 GCA_022712235.1 Brevundimonas sp.
CGCCCGCGCGAGACGACGATGAAGCCCTTCAGCAGGGCCCCCAGCCCCGCCGCGTCCATGGACTGGAACAGGACGTCGGCCGAGGCGTCGGCCTCGACCAGCAGAGGATCGGGCTCCATCAGGGCCGAGACGGGGCGCCGGGCGTAGAGGGCGCGGCCGAACTCGGCGGCCATCTTCAGGGTGAAGGCGTTGCGCTCGATCAGGCCGACGGGCCGTCCCTCCTCGTCCACCACGGCGATGACCAGGGTGTCAGGTTCGGCCTGAAAACGGTCAAAGGCCTCGGCGCCAAAGGCCTCGGGCGCCATGGGCGGCGCCGCCTCGACGAAATCTCCGATCCTGGCCATTCTGTCGCCCCTCCCGCGTTTTGCGAGAGCGCAGTTAGGCGCGCGGCGCTTAACAGCCGATTTGCCGAAAGTGAATGTTTTACAAGGGCAATTTGACGATTGTTCCGGAGGCGGAACTTAAAGTCGGGCCAGCAGCTCCGCCGCGAAGCTGGACAGGCTGTCGTCGCGCGCCCCCATGACCACGACCCGGTCGCCGGGCCGGGCCAAGTCCACGATACGGTCGCCGCAGTCGACGCGGGTGGCCAGAGCCTCGGCCTGACGCCCCTCGGCGCGCACGCCCGCGGCGATGTCCTCGGACCCCACGCTGCGGTCGGTGGTGCCGCCGTAATAGACCGGCTCGGGCATCAGCAGGACGTCATGCTCGCGCATCAGGCCGGCGAAGCCCTCGATGAATTCGTGCTTCATCAGCTTCAGCGGGCCGAAGCCGTGCGGCTGGAACAGGATCAGCAGCCGCCCGTCAAAGGCGTGCAGGGTCTTCAGCGTAGCGGCGATCTTGTCCGGGTTGTGGGCGAAGTCGTCGATGACGGTGACGCCGTTTTGCGTGCCCACCACCTCCAGCCGCCGCCGGATGCCGGCGAAGGTCTCCAGCGCCGCGACGGCTTCATCGACCGACACGCCCAGCGCCTTGACCGCGCCCAGGGCCGCCAGGGCGTTGGCGACATTGTGCGCGCCGGGCACGTTCAGCACGACCGGACGCGGGGCCTCGCCGCGCACCCGCAGCTCGAAGCCCATGCCGGTCGGCAGGGGCTTGAGGTCATGCGCCGACAGGTCCGCCTCTTCTTCGCCCAGGGCGAAGGTGATCGTCTTGCCCGTCTCCAGCGTTTGCGCCAGCGCCGCCGTCTCGGGGTTGTCGAGGTTCAGCACCGCCGTCGTCGCCCGGCCGACGAAGCCGCCGAACAGGTCGCGCAGCTCCTCCATCGACTTGTGATCCAGAGAGATGTTGGAGACGACCGCCACCGTGGGATCATAGCGGGCGATGGAGCCGTCGCTCTCGTCCACCTCGGCCACGAACAGGTCCGGCCCGCCGACCAGGGCGCTGGCGAAGGGATGATCGGCGTCGGCAAAGTTCTTCATCACCGCGCCGTTGACCACGGTCGGCTGGCGGCTCGCCTGGTCCAGAATCCAGGCGATCATGCCGGTGATGGTGGACTTGCCGCTGGTCCCGGCCACGCCGATCGAGGTCGGGGCGGCGTTGAACAGTTCGCTCAGCAGCTGGGGCCGGGTCTTGATGGTGGCGCCGATGCGCCTGGCCGCGCCGATGTCGGGCACCGTGTCCTCGACCGCGCCGGTGGCGACGACGATCTGGTCCGAGCGGGTCACGCCTGATCCGTCCTGCGGCGACAGGGTCACGCCGTGGGCGCGCAGCCAGTCGAACTTGTCCGGGGTGCGGCCCTGATCCAGCGCCCGGTCCGAGCCCGCGATGCGGGCGCCTTGCGCCTGAACGATCATGGCCAGGGGCAGCATGCCGGACCCGCCGACGCCGCAGAAGAAATAGTCTTTGTTCATCGGCTTGATTTTGACGCGCGAAACCGGGGAATGTCCGAGCGCCTGACTAGCACGGGCGACGCCGGAGACCAGCCCCATCACCCGCTCTGCCCCGTTCAAGATCGGCGTCGTCAACGCCAGCTCGCGTCTGGACCCCGCTCGCGGCGAGGCCATCCAGGCCTGGATGGATCAGGCCTATCCGGGCGGCGAGGTCCAGCTGGTCTTCCATCCGATGGCGTTCGAGACGCATGGCCACTTCGGCGGCGACGACGCCGTGCGCGCTGCCGCCTTCGTCGAGTTCGCCAATGATCCGCGCCTCGGCGCCGTCTGGTTCGCGCGCGGCGGCTATGGCGCGTGCCGCATCGCCGAGGCCGTCTTGCCGCAACTGACCGATGTGGCGAGGAAAAAGCGCTACCTCGGCTATTCCGACGCCGGCAGCCTGCTGGCCCTGCTCTACAAGGCGGGCTTCCCTCATGTCGCCCACGGGCCGATGGCCTCGGACGGGGCGCGGCATGACGCGACGGGCCGCCGCGCGGTGGACTGGCTGGTCGGCGGCGATCGCGCCTCGCTGGAGCCGTCCCTGCTGGACGACCCGCGTCCGGCCGTCGCCTTCAATCTGACCATCCTCAACGAACTGGTCGGCACGGCGCTGGAACCGGACCTGACCGGCCATGTCGTCATGCTGGAAGAGGTGTCCGAGGCCCTCTATCGCGTCGATCGGATGATGTTCCACCTGACCGGCCAGGCCTCGATCCGCCGCGCGGCGGGCATCCGCCTGGGCCGGGTCTCGGACGTCACGCCCAACGATCCGGACTTCGGCCTGACGCCGGAGGAGATCGTTCGTTACTGGTGCGAACGCTCGGGCATCCCCTACCTGGGAACAGCCGACATCGGCCATGACGCGGACAATAAGGTGGTGCCCTTCGGGGCTAACCGCTGACGTCGCAATCCTCCCCCGTGAGCGGGGGAGGATCGAGGGCGGTTCTAGCCCTTGAAGGTCAAACCCTCGGGCCGGGCCTCGAAACCAGACAACCGTCCCAGATAGCTCATGCCCAGCAGGGAGGCGGGCATGTCGCCATCGACCACAAGGGCCTCGACCGAAGTCAGCCGCACCCCCGCCACCGCCAGCGACGGCAGGACCACGGGCGCCGCCTTCACGGGACCGGAGGCGGTGTTGAGCGTCCGCGTGAAGTCATGGGCGTCCACGCTGAGGCCGGCCTTTTCCGCGTCGGCGCGGGTCAGGGTCACGACGCTGGCGCCGGTGTCGACCAGCATCCGCATGGGGCGACCATCGACCATGGCCTCGGCCCAGTAGTGACCGTCCGCCGAACGCACGACCGAGGGCGCTGCAATCGCCGCCTGGGCCTCACCCGCGCCGTCCATCCAGCGCAGGGCTCCCGCGCAGGCCAGAGAGGTGGCCAGGGCGGCGGCGAAGACGACGGCAGAGCGCGGGTCGATGCGGATCATGACGCCACTGTGCCGCAAGGGTCTTGGCAGGCGGTGAAGCGATACGGCGAACGAAAGGTTTATGGAGGAACGGCGTTAGCCGCCGCTTCGATCCTCCCCTGCGCAGCGGGGGAGGGGGACCATGC
>JALAGW010000152.1 GCA_022712235.1 Brevundimonas sp.
CCAGACTAGGGGAGGGGTGCGAGCATTGGAAGGATTATTCTATAATTCATTTGGATGAAATTTCGAGGCTGTCTTGCTGCGCCAGACGCGGAAACGCCCCGACGACGCTGGGCCATCGGGGCGCTGGATTGCTGGGCGTGCGCCTCAGCGCATGGTGGGGATGACGAAGCTCTGATCCGTCACCGCGCCGCCGACCGACTTGGGCCAGCGCTGGGTCACGGTCTTGGTGCGGGTGTAGAAGCGCACGCCGTCGAGACCGTACTGGTTCAGGTCGCCGAAACCCGAGCGTTTCCAGCCGCCGAAGCTGTGATAGGCGACCGGGACCGGGATCGGCACATTGATGCAGACCATGCCCACCTCGACCTCATCGGCGAACTCACGCGCTGCGTCGCCGTTGCGGGTGAAGATGCTGACGCCGTTGCCGTATTGGTGGTCGCTGGGCAGGGCCAGGGCCTCCTCGAAACTGGCGGCGCGGACGATCTGCAAGACGGGACCGAAGATCTCCTCCTGATAGGACTTCATCGTCGGCGTGACGTGGTCGAACAGAGTGGGGGCCAGGAAGAAGCCAGCCTCGTGACCTTGCAGGGCGAAGCCGCGACCGTCGACCACCAGTTCGGCGCCCTCGTCGACGCCCATCTGGATGTAGGACTCGATCCTGGCCTTGTGCGCCGCTGAGACGACCGGGCCGTAGTGGGCCTCGGCATCGGTGGAGACGCCCACGCGCAGACCTTCGATGGCGGGCAGCAGCTTGGCGCGCAGGCGCTCGGCCGTCTCCCCGCCCACAGGCACGACGACCGGCAGGGCCATGCAGCGTTCGCCGGCCGAGCCGTAGGCGGCGCCCATCAGGTCGGCCACCGTCTGATCCAGATCGGCGTCCGGCAGGACGACCCCGTGGTTCTTGGCCCCGCCCATGGCCTGAACCCGCTTGCCGTGGGCGGCGCCGAGGGCAAAGACGGATTGGGCGATGTCGGACGAGCCGACGAAGCTGACGGCCTTGATGGTCGGGTGTTTCAGGATGGCTTCAACCACCTCCTTGTCGCCCTGGACCACGTTCAGGATGCCGGCAGGCGCGCCCGCCTCCATCATCAGTTCGGCCAGACGGACCGGCACCGACGGGTCGCGTTCCGAGGGCTTGAGGATGAAGGCGTTGCCGCAGGCGATGGCCGGGCCGAACATCCACATCGGGATCATGGCCGGGAAGTTGAACGGGGTGATCCCGGCCACCACGCCCAGGGCCTGACGCGCCGAGAAGACGTCGATGCCCGGCCCGGCGCCTTGCGTGTATTCGCCCTTCAGCAGATGGGGGATGCCGCAGGAAAACTCGATGACCTCCAGCCCGCGCTGGATGTCACCCCTGGAGTCGGCGATGACCTTGCCATGCTCGGACGACAGCAGGTGGGCCAACTCATCCATGTGCAGTTCGAGCAGGCGTTTGAACTCGAACATCACCCGCGCGCGGCGCTGCGGATTGACCCGGGCCCAGTCCTTCTGGGCGGCGGCAGCGTTCTCGACGGCACGGTCGAGCTCGGACAGGGTAGCCAACTGGACGCGGGCCTGGACCTGGCCGGTGTTGGGATCGAAGACGTCGCCGAAGCGGCCGGAAGCGCCGACGACCGTCTGGCCGCCGATGAATTGTTCGATCGGGCGCAGGGTTCTCGTCCTTGGGAGGGGGCGGGACGGCCGCTTTGGCGATCCAGTCGTGAGCCGGGTCGTTGCGGAAGATCCAGTGGCGTTTCGGGCCCGCCATGACGTTCAGATAATAGAGGTCGTAGCCGTGCGGCGCGCCGACCGGGTGATAGCCGCGCGGCACCATGACCACGTCGCCGTCCTCGACCGAGACCGTCTCGTCCAGGCTGCGGTCGTCGGTATAGACCCGCTGGATGGCGAAGCCCTGGGGCGGGTTCAGGCGGTGGTAGTAGGTCTCCTCGAGCGCCGTTTCCTCGGCGGGGGAGGCGGTGTCGTGCTTGTGCGGCGGATAGCTGGACCAGTGGCCGCCGGGGGTGATGACCTCGACCACCAGCAGACCCTCGGCGGGCTGGGTCTCGGGCAGGATGTTGCGGACGTGGCGGGTATTGGTTCCGGCGCCGCGAACCTCGCGCGGCATGTCGCTCCCGGCGATCAGGCGTGGCGCCCCCAGGCCCTGACCGGGTGCGGTGCAGACCGCCAGTTCGACCGGGCCGCGCGCGGTGACGGCATAGGCCATGCCGGCGGGGACATAGACGGCCCCCGGCGCGCGATCCTCGAAGGGGGTGGCGCGACCACCGACGGCTTCGAAGGCTGCGTCGCCCGCCGTGATGTCGGCGGTTCCGGCGACGACGACCAGACAGGCTTCGCGCCTGGCCTGACCACCCGCGTGGGTCTGGCCGTCGCTCAGGCGCACGACCTTGAAGCCGACATGGTCCCAGCCCGCGCTTTCAGGCGTGACCTCTAGCACCGAGCCGTCGGCGGCGGGGGCATGGGGCCGGACGCGCAGATTGGCCATCAGACCAGCTCCGCCTCGGCGGCGCGGGCCTTCAGCGTCTTCAGGCCCAAGTCGGCATAGGTGCGCGGCTCGGCCACCGACGGGTCCTGCTCCGCCTCGATGACGATCCAGCCGGAATAGTCCATGCGCTTCAGCGCCTGCATGACGTCGGCGTAGTCGATGCCGCCGTCGCCGGGGACGGTGAACATCCCGGCCAGCACGCCGTCGAGGAAGCTGGCGCCGCGCGACTTCTGCTTGGTGAAGGTTTCCCACCGCACGTCCTTGCAGTGGACGTGAGCGACGCGGCCGGGGTGGTCGCGGATGATGGCCAGCGAGTTGACCCCGCCCAGGGCGGCGTGGCCGGTGTCCAAGGTCAGGCCGACCGAGGGGCCGGTGGCGGCGATGAAGGCGTTCACGTCGGCGGCGGTTTCGACCACGGTGCCGAGGTGGTGGTGATAGGCGAATTTCAGCCCCTCCGACTTCACATAGTCGGCCACGTCGGTCATCCGGGCGCCAAAGGTCTTCCAGTCGCGTGCGGCCAGACGCGGGGCGCCCGTCAAGGGCACGGCGCGGTCGCCATGGACGGCGTTCGAGGTCTCGGCGAAGACGAAGACCGACGAGCCCATGGCCTTGAGCAGCCGCAGATGATCCTGCAGGGCGTCGATCTCAGCGTCGGCGTCCTGAATCAGCAGGGAGCCGGAGTACCAGCCGCCGATGAGGTCCAGGCCATAGCTGTCCAGCAGGGGCTTCAGCGTCGCCGCATCGCGCGGGAACTTGCCGCCCAGTTCGACGCCCTCGAAACCCACGTCGCGGATGTCGGCCAGGATGTTGTCGAGCGGCGTGTCGCCGCCCAGTTCGGGCATGTCGTCATTGGCCCAGGCGATCGGGCTGACGCCCCAGCGTATCGTCATGACAGGTCTCTCTTCATACGGACGCCGGCGTCGTAATCGGCGCGCGCGGCGTTGACTTGCGGACGGTCGGACACCTCGGGGACGGCGACGTCCCACCACCACCCGCCGGCCTCGGTGGTCTTCAGCGGATCGGTGTCGATGACCACGACATAGGAGCGGTCGGCGGCGCGGGCGCGCGCCATGGCGGCCTCGAACCCGGCCAGATCGGCTACATGCTCGGCCTCGGCGCCGAGGCTGCGGGCGTGGGCGACGAAGTCGATCCGGGGCAGGGCTTCGTGGGCGCTGTCGGCCAGCAGGTTGTTGAACCCGGGGCTGCCCGTCGCCTGTTGCAGGCGGTTGATGCAGCCGAAGCCCCGGTTGTCGAGCAGGGTCACGATCAGCTTTTGGCCGGTCATCACCGAGGTGGCGAGTTCGGAGTTCATCATCAGATAGCTGCCGTCGCCGACCATGACGACGACCTCGCGATCCGGCTCGGCCATCTTGACGCCCAGCCCGCCCGCGATCTCGTAGCCCATGCACGAGAAGCCGTATTCTAGGTGGTAACCGCCGGGGCGCGCGGTGCGCCACAGCTTGTGCAGTTCTCCGGGCAGACCACCGGCGGCGC
>JALAGW010000153.1 GCA_022712235.1 Brevundimonas sp.
CCCGTGGATGCTGGTCTCGACGCCGATCCTGATGCTGTCGGCGCTGATGATGTTCGTGACGGTCCAACCCGGCGCCGGGCCCATCTATCTGTTCGCCTGGCTGCTGGTGCTCTACCTCGGCTTCTCGATCGGCACTCTGGGCCAACTGGGCTGGGCGGCCGTGCTCGCGCCCCAGTACGACCAGCGCAGCCGCGTCTATGGCTGGTGGCAGGTGTTCAACATCATCGGCGTCATCCTGATCCTGATCCTGCCGACCATCGTGGTGAAGACCGGCATCGGCGACTACGCCGACGGCGTGCGCATCATGGGCTGGGCCATCATCATCGCCCTGCCGCTGACTATCGGCCTGGCCATGTTCGCGGTGCCGGAGCCTGTCAACGCGGGCGCCGCCCCGCATGGCGGACCCAGCGCCTACCTGGCCCTGTTCAAGATGAAGACGGTGCGCAAGCTGCTGATCGCCGACCTGCTGCTGGGCATCGCGCCGGGCATCACGGGGTCGCTGCTGTTCTTCTTCTTCGGCCAGATCAAGGGCTACGACCACACCCAGGCATCGCTGTTCATGTTGATCTACTTCATGGCCGGCCTGGTCGGGGCGCCCATCTGGGCCTGGCTGGCGACCAAGATCGGCAAGGACAAGGCCCTGGCCGTCGCCAGCCTGATCTTTGCTGTCTTCTACATCGGCGCGACCCTGGTTCCCGGCGGCAACTTCGCCCTGACGGCGGGCGCCATGTTCATCGCCGGCCTGCCCTATGCGGCCGGTCTTTTCCTGCTACGCGCCATGATGGCGGATGCAGGCGACGAGGTGCGGCTGGAGACGGGCGTGGACCGCACCGGCCTGATGTTCTCCATCCTGTCAGCCACCACCAAGCTGGGTCACGTCTTCGCCCTCATTCCCTACGCCATCCTGCCATGGGTCGGGTTCAAGGCCCTGCCGGGGCCCGACGGGAACAGCGACTTTTCCCTGCTGATCCTGCAAATCCTGTTCATCGCCGTGCCGGGCCTGCTATTGGCCGCGACCGCCTGGGTGCTGAAGAGCTATCCCCTAACGCCCCAGCGGCATGATGAAATCCGCGAGGCGCTTGCGCTGCGCGACGCCGGGACCGTCTGAATGACTCACTCCGTTGACCGCCTGAAAGAGATCATGGTTCGCCTGCGCGATCCGAACGGCGGTTGCCCCTGGGACATCGAGCAGACCTTCGCGACCATCGCCCCCTATACGATCGAAGAAGCCTACGAGGTCGCCGACGCTATCGAACGCGCGGACATGGAGGAGTTAAAGGTCGAACTGGGCGACCTGCTGTTCCAGGTCGTCTTCCACGCCCGCATGGCCGAGGAAGCCGGGCACTTCGCCTTTGACGACGTGGCCGAGGCCATGGCCGACAAGTTGATCCGCCGCCATCCCCACGTCTTTGGCGAAGAAGCCGCCAAACCCAGCGGCTCCGCACAAAAGGCGCGCTGGGAGGACATCAAGGCCGCCGAGCGCAAGGCCAAGGAACAGCACGGCGTGCTGGACGACGTGCCCGTCGGCCTGCCCGCCCTGACCCGCGCCGCCAAGTTGACCAAGCGGGCCGGCCGCGTCGGCTTCGACTGGCCTTCGACCGACGAGGTCTTCGACAAGCTGGCCGAAGAGGTCGAGGAACTGCGCGTCGAGATCGCCGCCGGCGACAAGGACAAGGCGCGCGAGGAACTGGGCGACCTGCTGTTCGTCGTCGCCAACCTGGCCCGCAAGCTGGAAGTCGAACCCGAAGACGCCCTGCGCGCCGCCAACGCCAAGTTCGTCCGTCGCTTCGGCTTCATCGAAGCCGAACTGGCCAAGGACGGCCGCACGCCGGAACAGTCCGACCTGGCCGAAATGGACGCCCTGTGGGACGCCGCAAAGGTCGCTGAGCGGACCTAGGTTTCGAGCCCGTCTGACGGCAAGCGCGCGATGAAATGGCCCTTCATGCCCTCGGGCCAGTCACGATAGGCCACCGCGCCGTTTGGGCTGGCGGCGTAGAGGCGGGCGAAGGCGGTCACGGCCTGGGCCGCTTCCTGCGTCGGCGCGAAACGCCCGGCCAGATAGGCGGGCTTGCCGGCCTCGGCCAGATAGACGGCGCAATGACTGACGCAGGCCCACAGACAGGCCTGCTCCTCGACGCGCAGATCATCGACGCCCTTCACAGCCGCTGAGACAGCATCCAGAAAGCGGCGTCCTCCCGATAAACCGGCGGCGTCAGTCGGCGCATCAGCAGAGAAGCGACAGGTCGTGCAGACGACCAGACGCGCGCTCATCAGAACTCGACCCCGGCCTGCGCCCTCACCCCGCTACGGAAGGGATGCTTCACCATCTGCATGTCGGTGACCAGATCCGCAGCCTCGATCAAGGCGTCGGGGGCGTTGCGACCGGTAATGACGACGTGGGTGTCGGCCGGACGCGCGGCCAGAACCTGCAGCACCTCTTCAACTGGGAGATAGTCGTAGCGCAGGGCGATGTTCAGCTCGTCGCAGACCACCATCTTCCATTC
>JALAGW010000154.1 GCA_022712235.1 Brevundimonas sp.
CTTCGTCATTGGAACGTATCATGAACAAATGGCGCGTATCGAACTTCGACGAAAGCTCTCCATCCTGTCCGATGCGGCCAAGTATGACGCCTCGTGCGCGTCGTCCGGCGCCCCCAAACGCAACTCCCTCGACGGCAAGGGGGTGGGTTCGACCGAGGGCATGGGAATCTGCCACGCCTATACGCCGGACGGGCGCTGCGTCAGCCTGCTGAAGATACTGCTGACCAACTTCTGCATCTACGACTGCGTCTACTGCATCAATCGGTCGTCTTCGAACGTCGAACGGGCGCGGTTCACGGTCGAGGAGGTCGTCGACCTGACGCTGGCCTTCTACAAGCGCAACTATATCGAGGGGCTGTTTCTCTCGTCCGGCGTCGTCCGCTCGGGCGACTATACGATGGAGCAGCTGGTCGAGGTCGCGCGTCGCCTGCGCGAGGACCATGATTTTCGAGGCTATATCCACCTCAAGCTGATCCCGGAGGCGGACGAACGACTGGTGGCGCTGGCGGGCCGTTACGCCGACCGTCTGTCGGCCAATATCGAGCTGCCGCGCGACGAGGCCCTGGGGCGCCTGGCGCCCGAAAAGGACGCCCGCCTGATCCGCAAGACCATGGGACAGGTAAGGCTGAGGCTGGAAGCGGCCAGGCCCGAGAAGAGGGACCGGGTCCGTCCGCCGGCTTTTGCGCCGGCGGGCCAGTCGACCCAGCTGATCGTGGGGGCGGACGGGGCGCCGGACACGGAAATCCTGGACCGCAGCGCCTCTCTCTATGGCGGCTACGGCCTGCGCCGGGTCTATTATTCGGCCTTCAGCCCCATTCCCGACAGCTCCAGCATCCTGCCGCTGTCGAAACCCCCGCTCATGCGCGAGCATCGCCTCTATCAGGCCGACTGGCTGATGCGCTTCTACGGCTTCACCGCGCCCGAGATCGGGGAGGGGGCGTCGGACGGCATGCTGGACCTGGCGGTCGATCCCAAGCTGGCCTGGGCGTTGAAGCGGCGCGACGTCTTTCCGACGGACGTCAATCAGGCCTCGCGCGAAGATCTGTTGCGCGTGCCGGGGCTGGGGGTGAAGGCGGTGGATCGCATCCTGTCGGTCCGCCGCTATCGCACCCTGCGCCTGGAGGACGTGGCGCGTCTGACGCGTTCCATAGACAAGGTGCGCCCCTGGATCGTCGCCCTGGACTGGACGCCCGGAGGATTGACGGACGCCGCTGACCTTCGCGCCCGGCTGGCCCCCAGGCGCGCGCCGGAACAGCTGAGCCTGTTCTGATGCGCACCATCAGCCTGGCGAACGAGACGGATTTTTCCGGATGGAAGGCGGCCGCGCGCCGGCTGCGCCTTGCGGGCGTCGAACCCGCCAGCGCGCGCTTTGTCACGGCCGGATCGGTCCAGGGCGGGCTTTTCGACGCTGATGAGGGGCCGGGCGCGGTCGCCGTGGACGATGCCTTTGTCGTCCCTCGAACCTTCATGGAGACGGCAGGCGACCTAATCCTGCATCGCGCGCCGGACCGGTTCGACCTGATGTACCGTTTGCTGTGGCGGCTGCGGGACGAGCCCGATCTGATGCGGGTGGTCTCCGACCCTGATGTCGCCGCCGCGGCCGAGCGGGTGAAGAACGTGCGCCGCGCCAGCCACAAGATGAAGGCCTTCGTCCGTTTTCGCGAGACAAGGGATGCACAAGGCGACCTCTGGGTCGCCTGGTTCGAGCCGGCGCATCGCGTTCTGGAGAAGACCGCCCCCTTCTTCGCGCGACGCTACAGCACGATGCGGTGGAGCATTCTTACCCCTGACGGGACCGCCCACTGGGACGGCGAGGGGCTCGCCTTTGGCCCGCCGGGACGACAGGAGGAGGCGCCGCAGGACGACGAGGTCGAGGATTTCTGGCGCACCTACTACGCCTCGACCTTCAATCCGGCTCGTCTGCGCACGCGCATGATGCAGTCGGAGATGCCGAAGCAGTATTGGAAGAACCTCCCCGAGGCGTCTCTGATCCCCGAACTGGTGGCCTCGGCGGCGAGCCGCACCGAGGTCATGGTCTCCGAGCCTTCCTCCCTTCCCAATGAGAAGTTCCAGCGCCTGCGTCCGCCGACCGTAGATCGGACGTCGACCGATGAGCTTGTCGCTCTGGAACCGGCGGACCTGGAGCGAGGCGTGCAGAACTGCCGTCGCTGCCCCCTTTGGCGGGATGCGACCCAGGGTGTCTGCGGACAGGGACCGCGCGAGGCGCGTCTGATGATTGTCGGCGAGCAGCCGGGCGATCATGAAGACCTGGCGGGACAGCCCTTCGTCGGACCGGCAGGTCAGGTTCTCGACGCCGCCCTTGCTGAAGCGGGCGTCCAACGAGGAGCGGTCTACCTGACCAATGCGGTCAAGCACTTCAAGCATGAGCCGCGTGGCAAGCGTCGCCTGCACAAGACGCCCGAAGCGGGCGAGGTCCAGGCCTGCCGTTGGTGGCTGGACCAGGAGCGCAGGCTCGTCAAACCGCGGCTGATCCTCGCCATGGGGGCGACGGCGGGCCTGGCGGTCCTGGGACGAAAGCCCTCCGTCATGGCGGAGCGTGGCGCGCTGATTGAAACGTCGGACGGCGCGCGCGTCTTGCTGACGCTCCATCCCGCCTTTGTCTTGCGTGTGCCCGATCCTGAAGCCCGTCGCCGCGCCCATGCGACCCTCGTCGAAGACCTGAAGATGGCGAGGAGAGAAGCGGGGCTGGCTTGATCCGGTCCTGGGTTGTCCGCCGTCCTTCCAGGGGGCGGAGGCAGGATCGCGTCCTGGTCTTCCCTGCAGGCCAGCTGCTCCTGGCCGGTCGAAGACTGGGGGTGCAAAGGGCCAGCTTGATCAACTCTTCTTCTCGTGGCGAACCTAAGCGCTTGCCCCTCACCCTAGATGGTGGGGGGCGTTTTTTTGGATCAGTGATCAAGCGTGCGACCCCTGAATCTAACGGTCGAAGGATCGAACCTGGCTCCATAATCTGGGGGACGGTAGCGCCGCGCCCTTATGATCACCATCTATCGCTCAGGCCAACGCCCGGAAGGTGACTTTCCTTGACACGGGCTTTGACCTTTGCGGCAAGCCGTTCGGCCGATTCCTTAAGGTACAACATGATAGAAGACGCCTACGTTCGACTTTACGCCCATGACTTTGTGCAGATGGCTGGCCGCTCCGAACTCGGCCAGAACGTGCAGGGTGATGTCGAAAAGAGGCTGTCCGACGCTCGCGCTCACGCCGTCATCATGGATGATCGCAAGACTCCAGGTCATCTCAAAGCTCTGGTGGAACGATTGCGAGAACTCGCGCCCGAATTCTCAGGCCGCGTCATGTTGAAGGGCGCCAATCTCGAAGACGCTGCGGAGCGGCGGCTCGTCTTTCTGAACCGTATCGCCGATGCATTGGCTGGCGCTGCGCCTGCCTCGTCCTCGCGTGTGATCGCAATCTCATAAGCGAGCGGGCTCGCGTTGTCGCTAGGCGCAAAGCTGGTGATGGAGCAATGGACGCAGCCGACCCGACGAAGTTCGCAATAAGTTCGCTCATGGGGCCGCAACGTGGCGGCTGGACCGCCGTTCCTCTGAGTTCAGGAGGGCACAGAGGAACTCGATGGCGGCATGCGCCACCGCTGAGTTCGGAGCGGCAGTTGAGAAGCTGGCGGCTCTAATCCTTGTTCTGGAGCGTGTCCTGGTCCTGTTCGCGCAGCCAGTTGTGGGCCTTGGTCGCCGCCACGGCGCCGTGGCCCATGGCGACGCTGATCTGGTCCAAGCCTTCCACGACGTCTCCGGCGGCGAAGAAGCCGGGAACCCCGCTGTCGGCGACGCAGGCGGCGGTCACGCAGCCAGCCTCGGTAAGGTCGATCCCGAGTTGCTGCGCCAGGCTTGAACGTGGCCGATATCCCAGCGCGGGATAGATGACGTCGAACTCCAGACGCGCGCGATCCTCGAGCAGGACGCCGATGTGGTTTGGTCCGGGCGCCACAGCGATCAGGGCGCCCGTTTCCACCTTGATTTCGGCGGCGGCCAACTCCTGGATCTGGGCAGGGGCGAGTTCGGAATGGCTGAGCGGCATCAGGGTGATGTCGTTCGAGTATTGTCGCAGGAAGAGGGCCTCGCTGGCGCCGTTGGTGTCGCAACCGATCACGCCGATCCTTTTGTCCAAGTGCTCATATCCGTCGCAGACGGGGCAATAGCGAAGCACCCCCGCTCGGATCGCCGCCTCATGAACCGCGCCCGGCAGATCGACCTGGTTGAGGTCTATCCCCGTAGCGAGAATGACGGCCCGGCTCTCTCGGGTCGAGCCGTCTTCAAGATTCAGGCGAAACCCGCCGGATATCGCTTCGACTGTAGTCACCTTCGCCTCTTCCACGACCGCGCCATACTGGACAGCATGGCGCGTCATGCGCGCGATCAGGTCGGGTCCCCGAACACCATCGGGAAATCCTGGAGCATTGTGCGTGAGGGGAATCCGGAGCGCGCGGCTGGACCCGTCGTGCAGCACGAGCGGGGCCCGACGGTATCTCGCCAGGTAGCGGGCTGCTGTCAGGCCTGCGGGCCCGGCGCCGATGATGACGATATCGCGTCCAGAGATCATTTCTTCAGTCCCCGCCAGGAGACCATTTCGAGCTGTTGCGCCGTGCGAACAAATCGCGCGGGGCTGGGTTCCGTTTCTGGCGCGAGAGCCGGCGGGGCCATCAGTTCAACGGGCGCTGGCGATCAAGGCGCCGCAGTCGGCGTCTTCCGCCAGGCCAGGATCGATGAAGCCCAGCAGCGCCGCAACGGGGTTGACCAGGGTCGCCAAGGCGCCGACCAGGCCGCCCTGCGTCGCCACCGCTGAGGCGTCCACGCCAAGGCGCGGGGAGGCGAGGGGGCCACGGACCGTGATGGGCGCCCAGACCCGCAGAAGCCGCGGCTTCTTGGTTTCGCCGTCGAGCCTGAGGTTCAGCGTCTCTGCCCCCAAGTCGATGGTCCCTGTGCCCTGGGCCAGGACGACATCCGTGTCGATCACGAAGGTGCGGGAGGTGGCGACGCCGCCGACGACCGTGAACTCCGCCACGGCGCAGCGGATGTCGGAAGTCGACTGATCCCCCGACAGCAGCTTGCGCACGCCCGCGCCGACATTGATGCCCAGCAGTTCAGCGAAGGCAGACCGCATGCGTCCCTGGGGAACGACCAGGCTTATGGTCCCCTTGGAATTGGCCGCCAGTTCATGGATGGAGGCGCCGGGGCCTTCCAGCTTCGCCCGACCCAGGGCGCGGCCGGTCACGGTTGGCGCGCCGTCCCGCGCTGGAATGATCGACTCGAGCGGATAGCCGCTCAGACGGAAATCGATCGCGCTGTAGGGGGTGGACCGGTTGGCGTCGATCCGCGCCGTCCCGTTCAGTTCTCCACGATTGAAGGTGAAGGAGACGGGATTGAGCGTCAGTATGCCGTCCTTGAGGTCGGCGCCGAGGCTCACCTGCCGGATGTCGAAGGCGTTGGTCTTCACCGAACCGGCGCGATAGGTCAGGGCGCCGTCCATGGTGCGAAGCCGTTCTGTCCGCAGCGGGGCGTCTGGCAAGAGCTTGCCGGGCTTGCCGGAGGTCGCGACAGTGCCGCCGCTGGTGACCCGCGGACGGGCGCCCAGGACTGCCGCGAGGTCATCAATGTCCAGCGAGCGTGAGGTCAGGTCGGCGTCGACGCGGCGACGTTCGCCCACCTTGTTCACCTCCAGCGTACCCGACAGATCCGACGACCCGACCCGACCGCCGAAATCGGCGAAGCGGAAGAGGGAGCCGTTTCGGCTCAGGTTACCGCTCAGCTTGTAAGGGGGCGTGTTCGGCGTGGTGATCCCGGTGAGAAGATAGATGTCGGCCAGGTCCTGCCCCTCCAACTCAAGCACGGCGTTGAACCGTCCCAGGTCGAACGGGCGGGTAATGGCGCCCTTGGCCTGAAGCCTGGAGCCAGCCCCCGCGAGATCGGCGGTGAAGCCATAGGGTCGGTCGCGGCGAATATTGATGAAGGGGCCGCCCGTGACGCGAAGGGTCAGCGGCGCGCCGTTCATCGTCCCCTTGCCGTCGAGGAGGAAGCCGCTTTCGCCGTCCTCAGGGGAGCGCGCCTCGCGCGCCGTGATCATGGCGTCAAGCTTCATGCCCCGGCGCTGCTCATCCAGCGTCAGCCGACCTTCGTTGATCACCAAACTCTGGATGACGGGCAGCCTGGCCCCCTGACCGTCGTCGGGTCGGTCAGGATTCAGGTCCCAGCTGCGGCGTCCTTGATCATCAACGATCAGATGGACGACCGGGCGCGTCACGGTCAGGGAGGTCACTTCAATCTGGCCCAGGAACAGGCGCCGCAACCGAACCGCGACATCCAGCTGCTCGACCTCGGCGGTATTCTGGCCGCGCGCCCAGGCAGGGCCGCTGACGCTGAGCCGGCGCACGCTGGCCGACGGGGTCCAGCTGAACAGCCTGACATCGAGGTCGCCGTTCAACAGGACCTCGCGACCCGTCGAGGCGGACGCCGCGCGACCGATCGGGCCGCGAACCCAGTTCCAGTCGAACAGAACCAGGAACAACAGACAGCCAAGCGCCACGGCCAGGGTGATCCCCGCCGCGATGACCTCCGGCTTGCCGGGCTGACGGAGCGCCAGCCAGGCAGGGTCTTCGGCGACCACATAGGTCCTGAGGCTATCCGCCCTGTCTTTCACCAGACGCCATGCGGAGGTCCCGCCGGCACGGACGGACTGAAGGAATGATTTTGGGCCAGGTCGGTCGATCGGTTCGCCTCCGGTGAAGCTGACCAACGCCTGAGACGGCAAAGGGCGCCACGGGTTTGAAGCCCGACGGGAGGCGCGATCGTGATGGTGCTCGCCAGGGTGTCGGTCAGACGGGGCCTGGCCGCCGCTAGCCCGAAGTTCCGCCGCGTCACGGAGGCGCTCCAATGCAAAGCCGAGCGGGCGTGCCGCGAGGACCATGGAGATCGAATCTAGATGGTCGGCCCCGCGGCGCTTTCGGCGTAACGGCGCCGCTCCAGTGTCAGCGCCAGCACCATGGCCGCGCCGAAGAGCGCGCCTTCAAGCCCGGCTGTAACGACCTGACTGGTCGGCCCGAACCCCGTTTCGCCGAAAAGTGGACCCAGGTGGTCCATCCGGAGCCGCGCTCCCGGGAACTGCGCCGCCAGGGCCGCAAGACTTCCTCCCATGAGCCGACCGCCGAGAAGGGCGCTGATCACTCCGGCTGAACCGGTCAGGACGGCGCCGGCCAGGACCGCGACCCGTCGGCGCCGTGCCTGTGCGACCCAGACGCCCGCCCCGATTGCTGCGCCGAGCAGCATGCCTTCGCCTCCGCCGGTCATCGCTCCGGGAGCTGAGCCGAAGAGGAGGGCGAAGGCGTCCAGTCCCGCCAGGCGGACCATGGCGCCCACGGCCATGCCTCCGCAGGCGCCGCCGACAACAGACCACGACCCCCGCCATCGCGAGGTGAAGGCCGCGGCGCCCACGCCCAGACCGACGCCTGCGCCGCCTATCATGCCGACAGCAGCCGTGAGAGCGGCGAGCACCAGTAATCCGGACGCCGCCGCACCGGCGCCATCCGCCACGCCGACGAACCCGTAGGCAAGGCCTCCCGCCAGACCCGCTGCTCCCCCGCCGATCAGGCCGGCGCGACCCTGGCCAGCAAATCTCTCCACGGCCCTCCGTCGCGTCTCTTCGGCCGTCGGTATGGCTACCTCCAGGCGAGACAATCCGGTTTCGGGGCCGACGGATGCAGCCGGATGGCCTCGCGACACCGCCGCCACGAAGCGATAGCCATGGCGGGGGGCGGTCTCAATGAACCGGGGCCGAGCAGCCTCGTCGCCCAGGACCTTGCGAAGAGATCGGACGCACTGGGTCAACGCCTCCTCGGTCACCGGCGCGCCTTTCCAGACCTCCTCCAGAAAGCGCCCCTTGGTGACGAGCCGGCCCTCTTCGCCGACCAGCAGGACGAGCGCGTCCAGATACCTTCCCGACAGTTCGACGGTCCGCCCGTCCTTGGTGAGGCGGCGGTTGTCCGGATCCAGCATGAAGCGATCGAAATAGTAGGCGTCCGCCACGATTTCAGGATTTCCTCATCTCGAGCTCAGGACTCTCACAGGCGACGTCCCCAGGGTTCCAGCCTCACTCAAGGCTGGAACCAAGGCAATGACCAGGACCATCAAACCGACTCGAAATGACCGTGTGACCCAGAGGCTGCGCCTGCTTGGCTGGGCCCTGGTCGCCGCCCTTCTTGTCACGCCCGCCGTCGCCATGCGGTTCACTGCCGAGGTGCAATGGACGACGTCAGACTTTGTCTTCGCAGGCGTCATCCTGATCGGTGCGGGCGTCGTCGCCGAGCTTGCGGTGCGGGCGTCGAGCGACTGGTCCTATCGCATCGGGGCGGGTCTTGCCGTCCTCGCCTCCGTGCTGATGGTCTGGATCAACGGGGCGGTGGGGATCATCGGGTCTGAGGATAATCCGGCGA
>JALAGW010000155.1 GCA_022712235.1 Brevundimonas sp.
AGCCGGTCGCGACCCCCAGGTTGCGGCGGCTGGGGGCGATCTGGTCGGCGCTCAGGCCCTCGGGCCGGGTGATGAGGGGCATCATGGGTCTCCGGTGCGGCTTCAGGCGAGGCGGCGACTGTGACCCGGCTTTGACGCCGCCGTCGAGTCCCGATCAGCGCGCCCGGCGCAGGGTCAGGTTGATCCGCCCGCCGCCGGGCACCAGCTGCGACGAACCGGCCAGCAGCCGGTCGATCCCGTGCCGCGCCAGCCGCGCCGGTCCGGTCAGGGCGCAGACGTCGCCCGAGGCCAGCTTCAGGCTATGGGTCTTGCCGCCCTCGGCGGGGCCGATGCGGAACACCGCTGTATCGCCTAAGGACACTGACAGGACCGGCGCGGTCAGGTCGGCTTCGTCGCGATCCTGATGCAGGCCCATCTTCGCCTCATGGCGATAGAGGTTGACCAGACAGGCGTCGGGCGGGGCGGGCCAGCTGGTCAGGGCGTCCCACAGGTCCAGCAGGGCCTGCGGCATGACCGGCCAAGGCCGGCCGGTGACCGGATGGGTCGGCTGATAGCGATAGCCGGCCCGGTCCGAGACCCAGGCCAGCGGCCCCATCCCGGTCATCTCGACCGAAAAGGGCCGGCCGCCGGGCGTGACGGGGAGATAGAAGGGCGCGGTTTCCGCCGCCGCCAGCACCTGATCCAGCAAGGCCTGCTGAGCCGCTGCGTCGAGCGCGCCCGGCCAGAAGCGAAAGCCGGGCAGGCCGGTCGGGGTTTCGCGAAAGACCGGGCGGTTCATGTCTTCGATCTAGGACCCTTCTCCCGATGGGAGAAGACGTCTTGCCTTTCCTTGCCGTCATTCCGGGGCGCGGAGCGAACCCGGAACCCAGGCGTCCGACATTCGCCGAGCCATCTTGGGATCTGGCGTCTGGACCCCGGATCGTCCCTTCGGACCGTCCGGGGTGACGGCATGGAGAGCGTACGAACCTGTTGGAGGCTCAAGCCCTCTCGCATCGGGAGACGGTTCTTGGCGGTAAACACCGCCGAATCCGGCCTGAACCGCACGAAACCCTTGCAGGCCCTGCGGTCTTTCCCATATCCGGGCCAGTCTGGAAGAAACCCCGAAGTTGCTGGGGCTTTCGACCGCAACCATCCAACCCGCCCGACCGGACGACCGGAACGGCTTTCAGCCCAACTGGGGGCGGTCACGCGCGGCGCTTTTCGAAGGCCGCCGCATCGCCCGCCGCAAGGAGTGAAAAGACAAGCTCATGGCCAAGATTATCGGCATCGACCTCGGCACGACCAACTCGTGCGTCGCCGTCATGGACGGCAAGAACCCCAAGGTCATCGAGAACGCCGAAGGCAACCGCACGACCCCGTCGGTCGTGGCGATCCAGGACAGCGGCGAAGTGCTCGTCGGCCAGCCTGCGCGTCGCCAGGCGGTCACCAACCCGACCAACACCTTCTTCGCCATCAAGCGCCTGATCGGCCGCAACTTCGATGACCCGGTGGTGGCCAAGGACAAGGGCATGGTGCCCTATGAGATCGTCAAGGGTCCGAACGGCGACGCCTGGGGGCGCGCCCACGGCAAGGACTATTCGCCCCAGCAGGTCTCGGCCTTCACCCTCGGCAAGATGAAGGAGGCCGCGGAGGCCTACCTCGGCGAGACCGTGACCCAGGCCGTCATCACCGTTCCGGCCTACTTCAACGACGCCCAGCGTCAGGCGACCAAGGACGCCGGCAAGATCGCCGGTCTGGAAGTCCTGCGCATCATCAACGAGCCGACCGCGGCCGCCCTGGCCTATGGCCTGGAGAAGAACGACGGCCAGAAGATCGCCGTCTATGACCTGGGCGGCGGCACCTTCGACGTCTCGATCCTGGAGATCGGCGACGGCGTCTTCGAGGTGAAGTCGACCAACGGCGACACCTTCCTGGGCGGCGAGGACTTCGACCTGCGTCTGGTCGACTACCTGGCCGACGAGTTCAAGAAGGAGCAGGGCGTCGATCTGCGGACCGACAAGCTGGCCCTGCAGCGCCTGAAGGAAGAGGCCGAGAAGGCCAAGAAGGAGCTGTCCTCGACGACCCAGTACGAGGTCAACCTGCCCTTCATCACCATGAACGCCTCGGGCCCGCTGCATCTGAACATCAAGCTGTCGCGCGCCAAGCTGGAAGCCCTGGTCGAGGACCTGATCACCCGCACCATCGAGCCCTGCAAGAAGGCCCTGGCCGACGCCGGTCTGAAGGCGGCGGATATCGACGAAGTCGTCCTGGTCGGCGGCATGACCCGCATGCCCGCCGTGCAGGAAGCGGTGAAGAAGTTCTTCGGCAAGGAACCCCACAAGGGCGTGAACCCTGACGAGGTCGTGGCCCTGGGCGCCGCCGTTCAGGCCGGCGTTCTGCAAGGCGACGTCAAGGACGTGCTGCTGCTGGACGTGACCCCGCTGACCCTGGGCATCGAGACCCTGGGCGGCGTCTTCACCCCGCTGATCGAGCGCAACACCACCATCCCGACCAAGAAGGCCCAGGTCTTCTCGACCGCCGACGACAACCAGTCGGCCGTGACGATCCGCGTCTTCCAGGGCGAGCGCCCGATGGCCGCCGACAACAAGGTCCTGGGTCAGTTTGACCTGATGGGCATTCCGCCGGCGCCGCGCGGCATGCCGCAGATCGAGGTCGCCTTCGACATCGACGCCAACGGCATCGTCCACGTCACCGCCAAGGACAAGGCGACCAACAAGGAACAGTCGATCCGCATCCAGGCCAACGGCGGCCTGTCGGACGCGGACATCGACAAGATGGTCAAGGAAGCCGAAGCCAACGCCGCCGCCGACAAGGTCCGCAAGGAACTGGTCGAGGCCGTCAACGGCGCCGACAGCCTGGTCCACTCGACCGAGAAGGCCCTGTCGGAACACGGCGACAAGATCGACGACGCGACCAAGGCGACCATCCAGTCGGCCCTGGACGACCTGAAGTCGGCCAAGGAAGGTTCGGACCCGGAAGTCATCCGCGAGAAGACCAACACCCTGGCCCAGGCCTCGATGAAGCTGGGCGAGGCCATGTATGCGGCCCAGCAGGGCGCCGGTGAAGACGGCGCTTCGGAAGCTCCGGCCGACGACGGCGTGGTCGACGCAGAGTTCGAGGAAGTCTCGGACGAAGACGACAAGAAGAACGCGTAAAACCTGATCCTCCCCCGTCTTTACGGGGGAGGGGGACCGCCGCAGGCGGTGGAGGGGGCGGCTTCAGGCGGTATCG